>JACPDV010000153.1:0-1952 GCA_016183835.1 Armatimonadota bacterium | reverse complement strand
GAGGGGGCCGGATCGCGTGGACGAGGGATGGCGGCTGGGTGGGCTACTCCAAACCCGGCCCGGCAATGCGCTCCGCGCGGAGTTGCCGCGCCTGGTCAGCCGGGTCGAACGTCCCATAGAACAGCACGTTCACGTCCATCCAGGTCACCAGCCGGTCCAACTCGTCGCGGTTCAGCTTGACGTCGTGATGCCCGCCGAAGAGCAGTCTCGTGAGAGGACTCCTCTGCGCGCCGAACCGGCCGGGGCGGCTGAGCGACTCCGCGTTGCCCTGATCGCTGAAGGGCACGAGCGGCGCGAGGCGGTTGTACGACACCGTGTAGTGCCCTTCCGGCTGCCCGGTGAGCGGGATCCCACCGGCCGGGTCGGCGGCGCCGTGGCAGCTCACGCAGGCGCGGTCGAGCACCGGCTGCACGAGGAGCGGGTAGCTGAGCGGCCGTGAGCCGTCCGGACCGGGCGCGAGCGTGGACGGCGCGCGACCCAACGCGGCCACCCGCTTGCCCCGGCGCGGCGTGGCGGTGCGCGGGTCGTGGCAGCCGACGCAGGTGACCTTCTCGCCGGGCTGCAGCATCGCCCCGCTGCGCATCGTCTGCAGCGCCACGCCGCGCTCGTCCAGCGCCTGGAAGGCCAGCTCCACCCGCGCCGGCACGCGGAAGTGCGCGGAGCCGTCGGACTCCACCGGCACGGTGCCGAGCACCTGCTTCCCCGGCGCGCCGCGCGGCAGCCCGACGGGCGGGTTGTCGATCCCCGGCGTGGACTTGGGCAGCACTTGCACGATGCGGAGGGCCATCACCGCTCCCTCAGGCAGTGACGGCGCGGCCTCGTAGACGTTCTCGAGCACGTACACACCGTACTCGCCGGCGCCCGGGTCGAGGAGCGACGGCAGGACCGGCGGGCGCTCGCGCGGCCGCAGCGGCACCGGCCAGACGCTCGAGATCCGCGGGTCGCGGTGGAGCAGCTCGCGGTTGCCGTAGCGGTCCACGAGGTAGAGCCCGAACTGCGCCGGCGCATTGGCCTGCGGCTCACCCACCAGCGGCTGGTAGCTCCAGGCGGCCAGGAAGACGTCTTCGGACAGCGGCCACGGGCTCTTGTAGCAGCTCCCGGGCCAGCGGCGGGCAGCCTCGGTGTCGACCCGCTCCACGCCCGGCTGCGGCGAGTACCACACCGGCGCCACGGGCGCCTCGCTCTCGGGGAAGGGCACCTCGGGCGTCACCCGGGTGAGCGGCGCCAGCCCGTCCACGCCGCGGCGCACGTCGACCAGGATCACCGACCCGGCGGTCATCGCGTGGTGCGCGCCGGCCACCGCCATGACCTTTGGCGAGCCGGGCACCGCCTGCGGCTCCCAGATGCCGACCGGGTTGAAGGTGTTGTTGCCGAAGTAGATGCCCTGCCGCGAGCCGTCCGGGTGCATCGACCAGAGCTGCTCGAAGAACACGGGGTGGCGGTCGACGTAGTCCCAGCGCGTGTAGACCAGCCGGCCGTCGGACAGCACCGCCGGGTCCCATTCGTTGGTCTCGTGGACCGACAGAGGACGCGGGTTGGCGCCGTCCGCCTCACAGGTGGTGATGGTGTAGGTCTCGCAGCCGGGATTGCCGCAGCGATGCCAGCCGCCGCGGCGGGTGGAGGAGAACACCAGCCGGCGGTCGGGCAGCTCGCGCGGGGCAAAGTCGTCGAACCCGCCGTCGGTCAGTTGGCGCAGGCCGGTGCCGTCGGGGCGGACCTCGTAGAGGTGGTACCAGCGCCCGTGTTGACCCTGGACGCTGTTGGCCGGCGGCGCATCGGCCTGGCAGAAGGCGAACAGGACGCGCTTGCCGTCGTAGGTCACCGAGGGGTGCATGTAGTTCCCGGCGGGCAGCTTGGCGGCGGCAAGCTCGCGGCAGTCCATCGCGACGCCGGGCCGCTCCAGCACGTAGATCCCGCCGCCCGGCCTGGCGTAACGGCCGTAGTACTGCGTG
>JACPDV010000700.1 GCA_016183835.1 Armatimonadota bacterium | reverse complement strand
CTGCACGATGGGGTATGTGAGCCGCTCGTTCTCGGTCCACTGGCGCCGGATGAGGACGTTGAGGCAGAGCATCATCGCCACGGAGACCACGGACATGCCGCCCCACACCGCCAGCGGGACGGCCCAGGCCTGCCACACCTCGGCGGTGAGCGGCTGGTTGCCCTGGTAGAACCCCTTGAGGAGGTCGTGGTTCTTCACCGCCAACCACTTGGGGAGGTAGTGGAAGAAGTGGTCCTCCCACTTGTTCTCGGGCGTGGCGAACCAGTACTGGTGCGAGACGGCGCCGAAGAAGTTCTGCCACCAGTCGTGGCCGGCGATGGTGCAGGAGATCACCACCATGACGTAGGTGGCGAGCAGCTCGCCGCGGGTGAGCATCCAGCGCGCGCGGACCCGTCCGAGGAGCAGGTTGAGGCCGATCAGGACGAAGAGGATGAAGACGGGGGTGACGAAGAGCGGCAGCTCGCAGCCGTCGAGCGAGTACCAGCGCACCTCGACCACGGTGACCCAGACGCAGTTGACGGGGATCAGCACGAGGGCGAGCAGGACGGACCGCCAGGTGATGCCTGGATCACGCATGGGCCGGGCTGGCGCGGTGGGGGTCACGGCCGGTCAGGATACCACGCGCCGCCTCACCGGGGCAATCCGCTACGTGCCGGACTCACCGCTCGACGTCGAGATAGTCCTGGAAGATGGCGGTCTCGACCGTGCGCTTGAAGGTCATGATGGCGACTTTGTTGGAGTCGGCGTTGCCGCCGGCGCCGCCCATGCCGCCCATCCCCGGCATGCCACCGCTGCCACCGCCGCTCCCTGTACCTGGCATCGCGCCGGGCGGCATCATGCCGGTTGCCGCGCCGGAGGGCCCGCTGCCCGAGCCGCCCGCCGGGCCGCCCATCATGCCCGGCCCGCCCGGACCCGGCCCGCCGGCCCCGGGGCCGCTGCCGGTGCGCCGGGCCTTCCCGCCGCCGGGGCCTTGCGCGCCAGGCCCGGTCATCCCGGGCTGGCCCGGCATCCCCGGCCCCATCATCCCGGGCATCCCCGGCTGACCCGGCTGACCCGGTTGACCCGGCCCCATCATTCCGGGCCCGCCGGCGCCGCCCGGGCCGCCCATCATGCCTGGCCCACCCGGACCACCCGGACCGCCCATCATCCCGCCGGGGCCGCCCATCATGCCCGGCCCGCCGGCACCGCCGGCGCCGCCCATCATCCCGCCGCCGGCCGCGTTCTCGGGCGAGTACTCGCACGAGCACGCCTGCTCCTGCTGCTCCTCCACCCGCAGGAGCCGCCCGACCTCGGGCTGGTAGGCGAAATACGTGCGCCGCTTGCCCTTCATCACGATCGTCGCGCCGTGCAGCTCCTCGGCGGTGTCGTCGTCCTTGTCCGCGTCGTCTGTGGAGCGGCAGTGCAGCGTGACGCGGTAGGGCCCGGCGCTGTAGACCGTGTCGATCACGGCGCAGCGGTAGCCGTGCTCCCACTGAATGCTGCTCAGGGTGTGCGTCCCCACCACCGTGTCGGTGAGGTGCTCGCGCGGCGAGACCCAGATCGTGGTGGCCGAGCGCCAGGTGTCACCCACCTTCACCGGCTCGGACGGGAACTCGAGGTTCAGCTCGCCGAACGGGAACTTGGCGTCGTCGTACTCGACGCGGGTGATCAAGTCGCCCACCGGCTCCATCATGTACGATACGGCTTTGCCGCTGGCCGGGGCCTCGATGGCCTTCATCCGGCGCGAAAGGTCCCACGAGACGTGCACGGCGTTGCGCACCTGCGCGCGGCCGTCGGCATCGCGCCAGAGCGAGCGCCAGCGCCAACGGGCGTCGTAGCGGCCGCTGAACAGCCCGGGGTCGAAGGGCTTCTCTTCGGGTTTGTCGTCGGGCCCGGGCGGCGGACGCTTGACGTCGCTGACCTCGACGTGGGTCACGCCGATGAAGTTGGCGTCGCGGCCGGGGCTCAAGTTGTGGCGGAGGAGAATGCCGCGCGCGGGCTGGGGGATCTCGTTCTGCAGCTCGACGGTGGTGGCGCGCTGGCCGACCACTTCGCCGGCGGCGTTGAAGCCCACCGCCAGGAGCCGGTACTCGCCGTCGGGCCGCCGGGAGTCGACCTTCTGGGTCGCCCATTCAAACCCGAACAGGCCGTCGCGCCCGGCCACGGTGGCCACCTCGAAGGACAGCGGGTCACCCGCCTTGCCGACGTAGAACGAGACGAATCCCGTGCGGTATCCCCGGGGCATGGAGACGGCCACCTGCACCTTGCCCCGCACCGTGCCGCCGGACGGCTCGACGAACTCGATCTCCTGCGCCTGCACCGCGCCCAGGGCCAAGCAGCCGGCCGCCAGCCACCAGCCGCGCACCGCGATCGCCTTCGTCATCGCACTCTCCTACTGCGTACCTTGTGATTCTACCCATCCAGCGCGCAAACGTTCATAGGTTTCGTCGAGATTCTCGGGCATCACCCGCACCCCGCCGGTGACGGGCATGAAATTCGTGTCGCCGTGCCACCGCGGCACCACGTGCAGGTGCAGGTGGTCGGCGATGCCGGCGCCGGCCGCCGCGCCCAGGTTCAGCCCCACGTTGAAGCCCTGCGCGTTCATGCTCTCGACGATCACCTTCGTCCATTGGGCCGCTGTCTGCAGCAGCTCCGCTTGCACCTCGAGCGCCAGGTCCGTCAGCTCGCTCACGTGCTCGTAGGGCACGACCATCAGGTGCCCGTTGTTGTACGGGTAGGCGTTGAGGAGGGTGAAGCAGTGCGGCCCGCGCGCCAGCACGCAGGCCGCGGCGTCGTCGCCCCCTGCGGCGGAGCAGAAGACGCACTCGCCGCGGGGCTTCTTCGGCCCCACCACGTAGCGCATCCGCCAGGGCGCCCAGAGCCGCTCCATACCGACCTCACGAACCCACCTGCACCACGGCCACCCGGTCCACCGCGTTCCACTCCACCGTCGCCGCCAGGAGCCCTGTCAGGCTCCGCACCGCCACCCACGCGCGCCCGTCCTCCAGCGTCAGCGGCTGCGCCAGGGCCACCTTCGAGCCGTTCACCCAGACCCGGCGCGAACCGATGACAGCGCTCACCTTGCGCCCGGCCAGGCGGACCCGCACCGTCCGCTCCTCCCATTCCACTTTCGCGCCGAGCGCCTCGAAGACCATCCTCGCCGGGGCGAACACGCGCCCCTCGCGCAGCTCCGCGTCGCCGCAGGCGGTGACCTTCTGCGGCGCCTTGAGCACCAGCCCGCACGGGCCGTCGCCGGTGTCCGTATCGTCGCTTTTCGGCGGCGACAGCCAAGGCGCCTCCTCCTGAGCCACTGCCCCGGCCAGGCACGCCAACGCGAGACAGGCTGTCAGGTAACGCATCGCCACGGCCCACCCGGCGCATTATCGCCCAACCGCTTAGACGCCGTCAAGCCGCCTTGGTGGCGCCGCCAGGGCTGGGTCAAAGTCGGGGCCATCGGGTCTAACTCCTCAAGTAGTTGAGAACGAGGAGATCGACCCGATGGGCGGAAGCGATTGTAGCACGTTGATGGACTGGTTGCGGACGCTGCCGGACCCGCGCTGCCGGCGG
>JACPDV010000707.1 GCA_016183835.1 Armatimonadota bacterium | reverse complement strand
TCGGAGCCAGCATCCCCGCCGGCCATGTGGGCGAATGGGATGCGCAGCAGCAGCGCCGTCACCGCCAACCCGGGCACAAGGGTCACCGCCCAGAGCAGCACCAGATCCGCGCCTTGCCAGGGCAACGCGTCAACTCGCCGCAGCCGTCCGGGCAGGAGACTCAGCAGCAGCAGGCCCGCCGTGGCCGTCATCAGCATCGCCCACAGGCCCCACGCCATCGACGCGCCGAACGGACCGACGATCGGCCACATTGACCGCGCGACGTCCATCGCCGCGCGGCGCACGGCCGCCGAATTCGCAGTCTCCCCGTCCACCCATCCCGCGTTGCTGCCCAGGCCCGCCGCGCCCAGCCGCGCCTTGAAGCCCTGCGCCAGCTTGGCGAGCCGCCGCTCCGCCTCCCGGCGGCGCTCCTCCTCGGTGCCCGCGACTCCCTCGTGCGGCCGCTCCGCCGGCCCGGGGCCGCGGAACGCCACCGACTGGATCGCGATGCCGACCAGCGCGACGATCACCTGGTCCGCCTCGTCGCGAACCCGTCCACCGAACCGGGCCAGCTCCAGCGCGGTCTGCGCGTCGCCGGAGGCGGCGAGCTGCCGGGCCAGCTCCCGCAGAGGTGCCAGCTCGCCGAGGCCGTTCCAGGTCGGTAGGCCGAGCTGCCCGGACCGCCCGGCGAGCTGGGCCTCCAACTGCATGCGCCGCTCCATCGACTCCCGGTGGCCGGGCGCGTAGCGGGGGGCCTGGTTGCCCAGCCGCAGCTCGCGCACGGCGCCGTCCCGATCGCCCGCGCGCAGCAGCGCCGCCGCCAGCAGGTAGTGGCCATACGCATTGTCTGGATAGGCGGCCACCAGCGCCCGGGCCGCCGGCACCGCCTGCGCCGCCATCGGCCCGTCCTTCTGCAGCGCGCAGGCCGCGCGGCGGACCAGCGTCACCTCGTCCGTGGGGACCAGCGCGAGCGCCCGCTCGAAGGCCCGCGGCCGGTCCGCACTCCCGGGCTCCAGACCCTCCGCCACCGCCTCCCAGGCCCACGCCGTGCCGACCCGCTCGGCATCAGCCAGGCTGCGCGCGGGCAGCGGCATCAGCAGCCTTGCCGTGCCGGGCAGACCGAACAGGCCGCGGCGCAACGGCGCCACGGCCACCACCACCGCCAGCACGACGAGCACGGCTCGCCACAGCTCACGTACGGGTCTCATGGGTTTCTCCAGCGGCCCCGGGCGCCGCGGCCAGGCGGACCAGGTCCGAGTGCATCCAGGCGGGCGGCGCGGCGGGCGGCGCGGGCGTCAGGACGGCCAGCCCGGCCGTGCCCAGCACCACCGCCAGGGCCAGCGCGAAGACCGCCCGCGAGGCCGACTGCATCGCCTCGTCGCCGAGCGCCAGCGCGACCATCCCGCCACCGCTACCGGCCTGCCCCGCCAGCGACGCGGCCAGACCGGGCGGCGGGGTCCATTCGCCCGGCGCCGCCAGCGCGAGCAGCCGCGCCAGTCGCTCCTCGCCAACGTCATGCGAGTGATCGCTCATGGAGCCTCCTCCAGGTCGGCCAACTCGGCGCGCAGCCGCTCACCCGCCGCGAGGACTCGCGAGCGCAGGGTGCTGCGCGGCACGCCGAGCAGGGCCTCCATCGATTCGTAGGTCTCGCCCACCAGGCAGTGCAGCCGCACCGCCTCGGCCTGGGCCGGCGGCAGATGCGCGATGGCGAGCCGGATGCGCTGCACCCGTTCCGCGGTCACGGCGGCCTGCTCCGGCCGGTCGCTCTCGCGCGCCGGTTGGCTGGGCGGGTCGTCCGTCACGGTCACGCGGCAGTTCCAGGGCGACCGCCGGTGCTCGCGCACCACGTTGAGGGCGATGCGCTTCAGCCACGGGCGGATGTCGGTCGGCTGGACCACCGCCCACCCGCGCCAGGCCCGGATGAAGACCTCCTGAACGAGGTCGGTGACCGCCTCGGGGTCGTCCACCAGGCCGGTGACGAAGCGCCCGACGGCCCCCGCGTGTTCGGCAACGACACGGTCCGGCTCGAGCGTGGGTGGCTGGTCTGCCCGGCGCGACATCGGCTTCCTCTAGCCCATCGTGACAGATCGAGGGTGCTTGCGCGAACCAATGCGAAAAAGTAGCCTGACCCCTTTTTCTGGCGCGAAAAAGTAGCCTGACCCCTTTTTCTGGCAGGAGCGTGCCCCGCGCCACCGAAGGTGGCGGCAGGAGACCGCGGTGAAGAAGAAGGTCCGGGTGGGCGTGATCGGCGTGGGCATGGGGCGGCATCACGCGGCGGGATACCAGACGCATCCGCAGGCCAAGCTCGTCTGCCTCTGCGATATGAACGAGGTGCGGCTCAAGGCCGTCGGCGCCGAGCTGGGCGTCAAGACCCTTTACACCGACGCAGAGACTATGTTCCGCGAGGCCGAGCTCGACGCCGTCAGCGTCGCCACGCCGAACGCCTGGCACGCACCGCTCAGCATCGCCGCCCTCAAGGCCGGGCTGCACGTGCTGTGCGAAAAGCCGATGGCCATGCGCGCCGAGGAGTGCATGGCGATGAACGCCGCCGCCGCCAAGGCCAAGCGCAACCTGATGATCAACTTCTCCTACCGCTTCAGCGACCTCAGCCGCGCGCTCAAGCAGCAAGTGGATGCGGGCGCCATCGGCAAGGTCTACTTCGCCCGCACCGTGTGGCACCGGCGGCGCGGCGTGCCCGGCATGGGCAGCTCGTTCACGCGCAAGGAGCAGTCGGGCGGCGGGCCGCTGATCGACCTCGGCGTGCACCGCATCGACCTGGCGCTGTGGCTGATGGGCTACCCCGATCCGGTGACCGTCACCGGCTCGGCCTACAACGCTATCGCCGCGCAGATCGCCGCGCGGGCCAAGGCCGACTACAGCGTGGAGGACCTGGCCTGCGGCATGGTGCGCTTCGCCGACGGCTCCACGTTGCTGGTCGAGGCGAGCTGGGCGGTCAACATCGACGAGCGCGAGCACATGGTGACCCTCGTCTGCGGCGACCGCGGCGGAGTGGTGCAGAAGAGCGTGGGCGGGACCTACAACTTTGTCGGCGAGGTGTACACCGAGGAGGACGGCCACCTCTTCACCAAGCGCTTCGACTTCAGCACGGCGGGCGGGCCGAGCGCTTACCACGAGTTCATCAACAGCATCCTCGAGAAGCGCCCGCCGGTCGCCACCGGGGACCACGGCCTCAAGGTCCAGAAGATCCTCGACGGCATCTACGACAGCGCCGCCAGCGGGCGGGAAGTGCGGTACGACTGAGGCGCGCGGCCAGAATGCGCACGGCTGTAGGGCGGGCTATTGGTTGCGTTCAGATGCCATGTGGGGCGGGCGCCCCCGCCCGCCGCCTGTCCACCCGGCAGCCCCCA
>JACPDV010000706.1 GCA_016183835.1 Armatimonadota bacterium | reverse complement strand
CGCCTTGTGCCCAGCGCTCCGAGAGGCTATCCTGCATCATCGTGTCCTGCCCTTCAAGGCATGGACGATCGCCGGGCCGCTCGCGATGCGGTCAGGGACATGAACTTACCAAACAAATGTTCAGACTCAAGCTGAGCTCCCGGGGGGAGAGGGGGCCAGAGAACCGATCTGCGGCACCTGTTCGCCCGGTCCGCTCACTCCGCGACGACCGCCGGGACGGCCGCCGCCGCCGCGCCGTCCAGCCGCTCGAAGGTCACGTCGTCGAGCCACACCTTCGCCGCCGGGCCCAGGAGCCAGAAGCGCAGGTAGGGGTGCGCCGTGGCCGGGAAGCTGCCCGCCGGCAGGTCGGCGCTGAGCTGGTGCCAGTGCCCGTCTGGCGGCACCGGCAGACCCACTTGGCCGAAGTCATACGTCGCGCCGTCGAAGAGGTTCGAGCGCACCACCGCGCCCGCCGACGTGGTCCGCGCCCAGCAGGTCACCCGGTAATGGCTGTTCGGCTCCACGCGCGGGCTGGCGGTCCAGAGGAGGGTGGCCGGATCGCCCTCGCGCCGCTCGAGCAGCGCGCTGCGCTTCCCCGCATGCGCCTGGTCGTCCACCACGCCGCACGGCAAGCCCCAGCCCTCGCCGCCGTTCTCGAAGCCGGGATCGGTGAGCGCCAGGCCGGGCATCGGCCGGGTCGCCGCGAGGCGCAGCTTCGGCCCGTGGGGCTGGTCGTCGAAGTAGACCTCGGCCTGGTGGGTCGCGCCCTTCGGCCGCAGGCCGGGGAGGACGAAACGGAGGCGACTGTCGGTCACGTCGAACGCCGTGGCGACCAGCGCGCCGTCGAGCAGGAGGCGGAGTGAGCCGGGGTCGAGCGGCGCGGCGAGCCGCTGTTGGAGGCTTGTGTCGACGCTGACCACGGCGTCGGAGGCGTCCTCGGGGAGCGGGCCGATGGCGAGCTTGACGCGGGCGTGCCAGGCCGGATGCCACCAGTCGGCGGGTTGGGCGGGCGGGAGGGCGGCGGTGCCGTCCCAGGTGACGTTGTCCAGGACCTCGGCGGTGAGCGGCTCCTCGTCGCGGGCGCGGCGGTAGGCTTCCGCCGCCGGCTGGTGGCCGTCGTGGAGAAGAAGCCGGAGCGTGACGGCCGCCGCGGTGCCGCGGGTGTTGGCGTACTCCACCCGGGCGAAGTCCACCGGCCCGGGCACCGGCCGCTTGGCCGGCCAGAAGCCCTGGCGGTAGCGGTCCACGCCGGTGCCCGCCTCGAACAGGACCGACAGGCTGCCGGCGAAGCCCGGCGGGCTGAGGAGCGACGCCATCGGCGGGATGTAGGGCGACTGCCGCCACCCCGCGTGCGGCTGCTTGCCGTCGAACCCGCCCTGGCCGTCGGCATTGCTCTGGATGCCGGTGAAGTCGGGGAAGAGCTTGGTCCAGCCATTGCGCCGGAGGTGGAAGTCGGCCACCACCAGCTCGGTGTCGGGCTCCGGCTTGGTCAGCGACGCCTGGCTGTGGTAGGTGAGCGAGCCGTTGTAGGCGAGGCAGTCGTAGACCTGGGCGGCTTCCGCCACGGCGTCCTTCCACTCGACGCGCACTTCGACTCCGGCCGGCAGCACCTCCACCTCGACGCGGCCCGGCGCTCCGGACTGCAGGACGCGCTTCTCCTGGCCGACGAAGTCGAGCGAGCCGATGGCCGGCTTGTGCGGGTCGAACTTGCCCCACTGCCCGTAGGCGATGCCGCCGCAGTTGGGCGCCGCGAGCTCGCGGCCGGTGGCCAGCTCGCGCCAGGAGGTCAGCGTGCCGCCCGCCGCCTCCGACCAGGTGAGCGAGTGCACCGAGTTCCGGACCGTGAGCGTGCCATGGCCGGTGCCCAGCTCACGCTGCTCCACGCGCAGGTCGCTGGTGCCCGGGGCCGGTCCCTGACACAGGTAGAAGAGCGCGCTCGAACGGGCGGGCACGCTGACCAGCGCCGTGAAGTCTCCTGGCCCGGGGGTCACACCGGGCACCCGCGAGCCAGACAGATCGCGCAGGTGCCAGGCGGCAGCCTTGTCTCCGGGAGAGACGTCTACCGGCGCGTTCTGGGCGGGACTGTCGGACGGGTTGTACACCGCCACCCCCCCCACCGCGCCGGGGATCTTCGGCAGCTTGGCCGAGCTCAGCCCGGCGTACAGCTTCACCGGCAGCTCCCGCTGCGCAGCGCCGGTGCGCCAGCGCAGGGACGCCGCGATGGGCTGCAGCGCTCCGGGCGACGGAGACGGGGTGACCGGCACGTCCCAGGTCGCGCCCGCGTTCGCCACGCGTGCGAGGTCCTTGCCATCCACCGCCAGCCTCACGTCGCGCGGGGCGTCGCTCGCCGGGTGCTCGCCGCCGTGCCAGGTGAGCGGCGCGACGGCCGCCGTCACGCGCGGGCGCTTCGCCGTCACCACCTGCGCCGACATCGCCATCTCCGCCGGCCGCAGCGCCGTCAGCCCGCGCCAGAGGTAGGCATGCCGCCCGCCGACCGCCAGGTCGAGCACGATCGTCTTCTGACCCCAGTCGTAGTCCTCCCGCGTGCTGAGCGTCAGCATCAGCTCTCGGGTCTCGTTGGGCTTCAGCGCGAACTGCAGCGGCGTGCCCGAGATGCTTGGCAGGTGCCAGCCCAGCCCCAGCACGCCGCGCTGCGCCCGGCGTCCACCCGCACCGGCGCGTAGGCCACCTCCAGCGCCGCGTAGTACGCCATCGGCACCGTCATCTTCACGTCGCTGCGCTTGCCCGGCTGGCCCGGGTAGATCTGCGGCAGCGCGTTGCCGTCCAGGCTGAGCACCTGCACCTCGCTGACCGGCAGGTCGCGCGCGGCGCGCGTGATGCTCACGGTGCGCTTCTCCGGCGCGTCGTTGTTGTAGGCCAGGACCACCGTCGTGTCGCCGGCGCTGACGGTGCCGCCGAGGACGCCCGCTCCCTCCACCCGCACGTCGCGTTTGGCGCCGGACCAGTCGAGGATGGCGTCGAAGTAGCGCGGCTCGGGCACCGTGCCGAGGAACCCGTTGCAGTACCAGACCTGCCCTTTCCCGGCGGACAGCAGCAGGTCGCGCGCCGCCTGGTCGGCGGCGTAGCGGCTGAGCACCTTCCCCGCCTGCACCGCGCGGTGCGGCGTGTAGTCGGCGGGCAGGTCGCGACCCTTCAGAGCGCCGGGAAACTCGGCCGTGAGGGTCAGCTTCGATTCCGGGAGCTTGAACCTGACCGGCGCGTTCTTCGCCGTACCGGCGGTGGCGAGCTGGAGGAACTCGATGGCCAGGTTGGTCACCCGGTTCTCGCTCGGATAGGTCTTCGGGTCGATCTCCGACGGGATGATCGCCTTCTCCCACTGGAGGTGCAGCGCGGCGAACTCCAGGCCGCCGACCTGCCCCGCGGGGATGGCCAGTTCGTACTCGTTGTAGCCCGGCTTGATCGCCACCGTGCCCACCGGCTGATCGTCGATCACCACGGTGACCGTTTGCCCCTGGAGCGCGTCGCCGCCGAAGCGGAGCACGTGGTCCCGGTGGGCGGCGAAAGGCAGCAGGAAGGTGGTGCGCTTCCCCGCGGCCGGGCACCAGCGGACCGTATGCTTGCCGGTCTGAGCGCCGAAGGAGTCGGCCGGCAGCTTGCCCCAGTCCTCGCGCTGCGACATCCCGGCGACGAGGAACTTCTCATCGCCCTCGGTGCCCACGTCCACCACCACGTTCATGTCCGCGCCCGGCCGGGTCGCGCCGCCCGCGGCCTGGAGCGGCCTCAGCCCGAGCCAGGCGTCCACGTTCAGCTTCGAGGCCGGGTCAATGTCCGGGAGCTGCGAGAGCACAAATTTGCGCCCGGCCTTGCCCTCCACCCACGCCCGGAGGAGCGGGAGGATGGCCTGCCCTTGCAGGTTGAACCCCAATCCCACGCCGGCGGTGGGCGCGATCACGGTGTCGAACCGCCCGAGCGCCCGGGCGTCGACAAAGTCGTCGGGGAGCAGGTCGAAGGTCACGCCCGACCTGCGGAGCGCCTGGACCGTGCCGTAGATGTCCGCGGTGTGCGTCCCGCCGACGTACCAGTTCCAGTCGTTGAGCAGGACCGCCACGCGAGCGCCGCGATTCCAGTTGTGCACCGAGGGGAAGCACTGCTGCAGCACCGACGCCCAGAGCAGGTTCTTCTCGCAGTAGGTCTTGCCGTACTCCAGGCTCGGCTCGAGGTTCGAGCCCTCCCACCATTCGTTCCACGAGAGGTGGAGCAGCGCCTCGGACTTGTTGAGCAGTACCTGCATCCAGAAGCGGTCGAAGGCGTTGAAGTCGGGCGGGTAGCAGATGCCGGGGATGCGGATCTCCCAGTCGTGGTAGTAGTTCTTGTAGGTGTCGAAGAAGACCGTGTCGTAGGCCTTGGCCACCTGCGCCTGGATGAACCGCTCGACGCCCTCGCTGTGGGGCACGTCGAAGATCCCGCCGTAGGAGTGCGTGCCAACGAACACGCGGCACATGTCCGAGAAGCCCCAGCCCTGGTAGGGCTGGAAGCCCACGTCCCACGAGCAGAGCACGCCCGGCTGGTGCCAGCGCTCGCGGGCGACGCTGCCGACCTGGTCCCATGCGAGCTGCCACAGCTCGTACTGGTACTGGATGCTCTCGTAGCGCGCGAAGCCGCTGCCGAAGTCGAGACGGATCCCGTCGAAGCTCGGGTAGCTGCTGCCCCACTGCCGGTTGAGCTTGCCGATGTCGCCGTACCTGGCCTGCAGGTAGTCGCGGAAGCCCTCGTCCTTGGCGGTGATCTTGGGGAAGCCGTTGCGGCCGTAGATCAGCGCCACGGGCTGGCCCTTGAGCTTCGGGTAGGAGTCGTGGCGGCCGAAGAGGTCGAGGTAGAAGAAGGCGTCGCGGCCGGGTTGCACGTTCTTGACGAAGTCGGCCATGTCGAAGTCGGTGCCGTCCTGGTAGGCGCCCATGAAGATGGGGTAGCCCCGCGCGCGCAGGGCCTCGGTGGCACGGACGAGGGTCATCTCGCGCGGCTCGCCGCCCTCACCCTTCCAGCCGGGCCCCCAGTAGTCCATGAAGTGGTGGGACACGCCCCACTCCGAAGCGGTGTGGAGCTGGTGAAGGTTGTCGTCGAAGCGGGCGGAGTCGTAGTAGCCGCCGAGCGGGGTGTTGTAGACGCCGCCCTCCCAGCCGCCCCACTGCCGGGCGTAGTCCCATTGGTACCAGTAGAAGTAGGTGTCGCTGATCCAGGGGGAGTCGAGGGCGAGGGCGGGCGTGGCGAGGAGCAGGGCGAGGGTCAGGGCACGACGCATGGGCGGCCTCCGGCGGGGCAGTCGTTCGCTGCCGTCACGACCGGACCTGCCGACGTCTCTATTGGCGGCGAAGGTGCCTCCGGTGTCTCGCCGAACAGCCTGCGTCAAGGGGCAACACCCATGCGAGAGCAACCGTCGGTCGGCGTCGACTTTGGGTCCGGCTACGTGCTGCGGGCCGTGCGAGCCGGGCGGGCTTTCCGGGGCCTTGTGCTGTGGCTGGGATGCATCTACCTCGTGGCCATCGGGCGCGTGGTGCTGGTGGGGGCAGCGGCGGGCAGCGCCGGGCCGGGCGGGGCACCGTCCGATGCCGCCGCAGTCGTGGCTGGCTTCGCGCTGGTCATCGGCCTGGTGTTCCAGTTGTGCGCCGAAGTCATGATGCTGGTCCACACCTGGCGCCTGGCCGAGGCGCTGAATCGGGTGCCGGTGCTGTGGCTGCTGGGCATGTTCCTGCCACTGATCAACCTGATCGGCCTGCTGCGGCTGAGCAAGCTGGCGCAGGAGTCCATGGGCCGGGTCGACGTGAAGGTCGGCCTGCTGGGGCCGGACCCGCGGGCGCTGGACGAGCTCGAGGCGTCAGCGAACTGACCGGACTCGCGGCCGCCCTCAGCCCACTGCGGTGCGCCGGCGCCGTCACCTGCCCGCGCGGACGGACCACACGGCACGCGCGTGGCAGACTGGGCACAAGGACGCCAGGGGCAAAGACCGATGTGCGAGCGACCGTTGGGCGGGCCGGGTCTCGAGCCGGACGGCCT
>JACPDV010000108.1 GCA_016183835.1 Armatimonadota bacterium | reverse complement strand
TCCCAGGCGCGCACGTGGGGTGGACTTCCGAGGTCCGTGTCGTCCGGGGGATACGACGATGCACAGTCCGCGGCCGCACACCTGACTCTGGCTGGCGCTGCCTCTCGCTGCGTGGACCAACCTCTATGCCGTGACGCACCGGCCCGCGCTCGAGCCGCCCATCGCCGGCGGCACCTACCGCCCCGGCCCGGAGCTGAAGCCGCAGCCCGTCGGGGCGCCGCCGGGTCAGCGCCCGCTCCGCTCCCGCCACCCGGGGCGCGAGGTGGTCCTCTGCGAGCTGCCCACCTTCCTGGGCTGCACCGAGCCCGAGATCGAGGCCGTGCTGGGCACCCCGAGCGACAAGATCCAGACCGAGGGCGTGGTCGGCGATCGCCGGCGGAACAACTACTGCCTGCCCGCCGCGGGCAAGGTCTTCCTGTCGTTCCGTGAGCGCCGCTGCGACCGCGCCGAGCTGTACTTCGAGCTCGTCTACCCGGGCACGATGGAGGACGCCCTCCGGGCGGGGGGCATCGGCCTGGCCGCGCTGCGCGACCGCGACGACCACGGCACCTGGGTGAGCTGGAAGGGCTCCCCCTGCGGCGTGCCGTGCAAGCAGGTGTGGGTGCTCATTTCACCCGAGAGGCACCACGTCACCGGGGTGTGCGTCAAGGCCCCGAGCGACGCAGCCCGCTGAGCCCGCCCTCATGGTCCGAGCTGGCGCAGCGCCTCCGGCAGCGCGCCCAGCGCGCCCAGCACCTCGCTGTTGGTGTCCTCGATCAGGAACTTGAGGCATCCCGGCCGCGCCTTCGCCGCCGCCAGGCGGGCGGCCAGATCGAGCTCCGGCTCCACGCCGATCACCGGCAGGTCTGCCAGGCCGTGACAGCCCCGCACCACGATCTGGTTGGGCACCTCCGCGAGCCAGATCGCCGCCTTCCGCCGCGGATTGCCGAGGCAGTACAGGTCGCAGTCGTCCAGCATCACATAGGTCGGCCAGACCGGGTAAGTGGCGTCGTAGGGCGCGAAGTTGACCACGGCGGTGATCCCCGCGTCTTCGCCGCCGAAGCGCACCGCGCGGCAGGACACGCCGTTGTAGTTGTCGATCCAGCGTTGATCGCTCTCCCGGTCCACCAGCGGCACGCCGACGATTCGCTCCAGATGCAGGATGCCGCGGTTCTCGAACACCGCCCGGCCCTTCATCATGCGGCTGGTGGTGATCCAGCAATCCGTCACGCTCGCCTTGTCGCAGCGGTTGACCAGGACCTGATCGCAGTCGAGGAAGAGGCAGTCACGGATGGTGAGGAGGGTGGAGTTGCTGGGCTCCTCGGTCTCGATGGCGGGGCCGGTGGTGTGGAGGAACTCGCAGCGTTCGAGGCGCGGCATGCAGGTGTCCACGTTGTTGGTCTTGATCACCACGGCCCGCTTCCCGCCGATGAAGGTCAGGCCGCTGACTTCGTTGCGGTAGCCCATCATGCGGAGGGTGTCCTTGGCCGGGTCGGTCTGCTCGAGGGTCGACTGCTCGCCGAGGAGCACACTGTAGCTGCCGACGTTGAGGGTATCGCTCACGCGGTAGCGGCCGGCGGGGAAGAAGAGGGTCCGGGAGCTGCCGAAGTAGATCCCGAGCTGAGCGCCGGAGAGCGACTTGCTCTGGGCGTCGAGGGCGGCCTGAAGCGCGGCGGTGTCGTCGGTGACGGCATCGCCTTTGGCGCCGAAGTCGCGGACGCTGAGGTAGGGCAGGGCGGTCTGCGCGCCGAGGGGGGCGATGGCAAGCAGGGCGGCGAGAGCGACGCGGTGCGGCATGGCGGGCCTCCGGGCGGAGGATTCGCCGGGCAGGAGGCGTGTCTTCCCGTCGCGGTCAGCGCTGCCCATGGTTCGCGGTTTGTGTTAGCCTCCAGTGGCCGCCCGGCGAGCGTTGTGTCACGCCCGCCACGACCGGCCTCGTCAGCCTGGAGCCACCGCTCATGACCCGCTCGCCCCTGTTCCTGCTCGCCCTGTTCAGTATCGCCGTCACCGCCGCACAGGGAGGCCCACGCATGTCCACCCGCGAGATGTTCGACGCCATCCTCGCCGCCACCCGGCCGCTGCCCCATCCGCGCGGCGCACGGCTGCCGTTCTACTCCTGGCACCTCACCGGCATCGCCGGCCTGGACGACGCCACCGCCGAGGACTGCCTCCGTCGCCTCGACCAGCACGGTCTCGCGGTGCAGGCCGCGTGGCACAACGGTGACCGCGACGCCTCTCTCGCCGAGGCGCTCAGGCTCGCCCGGCTCCAGCACAAGCTCGGCCTGGACATCAACATCTCCTGCATCCAGCCGCTCTACGGCTTCTTCAACGGCGACCCCGGCACCGCCCACGTCGACGCCGACGGCAAGCCCTTCTTCGACCTCTCGTTCGACAAGAACCACCCCATCGGCTGCCCCTTCGCCGTGCGCCAGCGCGCCGCGGCCGTCCGTGCACAGGTCGAGTTCTTCCTCGACGCCTACGCCCGCGAGGGCCTGCCGGTGGACTTCATCTTCAGCGACTGGGAGATCGACGGGCCGCTGGAGTGGAACGACGCCTGGGCCCACGCCAAGCGCTGCCGCCGCTGCCGCGAGAACCTGCCCGGCCTGGACGACTTCGGCCTGTTCCAGCGGGCGGTGCGCGGGATCCGCGGCGACCTGCAGCGCGAGTGCTTCGCCGAGCCGGTCCTGCGCCGGTTCCCGCAGGCCCGGGTGGGCAACTACGCGGTCTACCCCGACGGCGGCGTGCGCTATTGGTACGACTACTTCGAGACCGTGCCCGACGACCGCTACCCGGTGATCCACGACCAGCGCGCCGTCTACCGCCACTGGGTGAGCGAGTTCGCCGGCAGCGGCTACACCTTCGGCATGCCGGTGATCTACACCTGGTACCCCATCTTCGGCTGGTACGACGATCCCGACGCCGACTTCCGCTGGTTCCGTGCGCTTTTGCTGGAGGGCTCGGCCAGCAGCGCGGCCAAGCCGGCGGGCCTGCCGCTGATCACCTTCATTCACCAGCACACCACGTCGCCGCCCGAGCAGCCCGACCCGGCGGTGAAGCCGTTCGCGCCGGAAAGGTATCAGGAGCTGCTGTGGCATCTCCTCCTCCGCGGACACGACACGTTCTTCGTCTGGAGCCCGGTGGAGGAGGGCGTGGAGGAGACGCGGCTGGGTTGGGAGGTCTACGCGGCGGCGCTGCAGTACTGCGACTTCCTGGAGCGGGGCCGGCCGGTGAGCTTCGCGGTGCCGGAGCACGCGGGGCCGGTGGTCTCGGGTCTGCGACTGGGCGACCGCGTGCTGGTCCGGCGGACCGACTTCGGGGCGGCGGCGCGCGACGTAGCGTTGGAGCTGGACGGCCGGGTGGTGCACGTGCCGCCGGCGCCGGGGCGGTGCCAGGTGCTCGACCTGCCACGGTCCGGGGCGCAGCAGCGGCGGGACCGGCGGCGGTAGACGAGCGGGCGGCCTACCCCCGCCGGAACTCCGGCCCGCCGCAGGGATCGGACTCGCCGCCGGGGCTCTCCGTGCGCACCTCGCGGCCCTCTGAGTCCAGCAGCGGCTGGTAGCCGCCGGAGCACTCGAGCGCGCTCGAGGGGATGTAGTGGCAGATGAACGAGCGGCGGAAACGGCTCGACTCGTTCGGCGGCGAGCCATGGATCAAGCGGCCAAGAAAGTAGAGGATGTCGCCGGGCCGCAGGTCCACCGGCACCACGCGCCACTCGCTCTGGAGGTCCACCTCGTGCTGCGAGAAGGACTGCGTCTCGTCCGCCGGGTGGGGGCATTGCAGTGGCGAGACATGGCTCCCCGGCACCACCCGCAGACCGCCGTTCTCGACGGTGCTGGGATCGAGGGCGAGCCAGGCCGCCATGCACTCGCCGGGCCGGGTGCGGAGGTAGAAGTCGTCCTGGTGGAGCGCCTGCCCGCGGGCGCCGGGCGGCTTCCAGTAGAACATCGTCTGCGCGGCCAGGGCAGGCTCGCCGTACAGCTCGCTGACCACGCCGAACAGGCGCGCGTCGAGGAGCAGGCCGCGCGAGACGGAGTCGAAGCGGTGGGGGTGCATCATCCTCGGCCAGCGGTCGAGCGGGTCCGGGCCGTCGCCCGCCGTGAAGCACCCGGGGACATGCCGGCGGGCGTGGATCTGGGCGAAGTGGCCGAACAAGCGGTGGATCTCGTCGGCGTCGAGCTGCGCTCGGCGCACGAGGTACCCGTCCGCCGCGAACTGCTGGCGCTCGGCGGCGGACAGGAGTGAAGTGGTCACGGCCATCGGGTGCCTCCTGCAACGGAGGCATTATGCCACCGTTGCGGTGGCATGTCGGGGCTACTCGATGTCTTTGCCGAACTGTACGCCGAAGGTCCAGTCGAACTTGTCGAAGATGTCCTCCACGCCCACCAAGCCGGTGAAGCCCCACGGCGTGCGGTAGGTGAACTTGGTGATCAGGTTCGGGTCTTCGAAGCGGTAGAACTCGGTGCGTAGCCGGGCGCCGGGCCAGAAGTCGTAGTCGGCGCCGACCCCGAGCTGGCTGCGGTAGAACCCGTAGCGGAAGCGCAGCTTGGGGAAGATCAGGCGCCCGAGCTGGGCATTGACCACCGGGTCGTGGGTGATGTTGTCCATACCGACGTGGAAGCTGTTGCGGTGGCCGGCGGCGAGGTCGACGTTCAGGTCGCCGCGCCAGGTGTTCTGGTCGGGGACGTAGTAGACATCGGCGGTGGCGAACGGCTTGTAGTCACGCAGCCGGCCGAAAGTGTTGTTGAAGCCTTCGGTGGCGGTCCGCACGTTGTGGACGGAGGTCTTGACGTCCTCCTGCATCTGCGGGTCGCCGGTGACGTGGCGCAGGTCGGCGACCATCTCGCGCAGCTCCGAGGTGGTCCGCTCCAGGTTGTGGAGGATCTGTTGCGTGGCGGGATCGCCGGTCAGCTCGGACACGTGTTTGGTCGCCTCGGCCACATTGGCGTGGAACTGGGCGAAGGTCTCCTGCCGGCGGCAGCGCGTGCGCTCGACCAGGCGGAGGATCGCATCCCGCTCGCCGGTGGCGGCGCGGGCCGCGATCGCCCCCCGCAGGTCGTCCACGGTGGCGGAGACCTTGGCAGTGATGTTGTCGACGTACTCCCGGTTGGAGGCCACCATCTCGCGCACTTCGCGGGCGATGGCGGCCACGTCGGCCATGGTCTGATCGACCTTGCCCTCGGAACCCTTGGCGACGCGGGCGAGGCTGGCGCTGGCCTGCTCGATGTTCCCCGCGACCCGGTTGAACCGCGGCTCGTTGTTCTCGAGCAGCCGCTTGCCGGAGGCGGAGGCCTTCTGCAGGTTGCGGAGCGTCTCGCCGGCCAGCACGCGCGCGTCGGCCACGCCGGCTCTGACCGAGTCGCTGGCCTCGGCCGCATTGCCCAGCATGCGGTCGACGTTGCCCTTGTTGGCGACCATCGTCTCGCGCATGGTCTTGACCAGCTCCGCGGCCTCCTCCGTGGCCCGGTCGATGTTGGCCACGATGCGCTTGGTGTGGTCCGTGGTCTCCTCGTCCACCACGCTTTGCACGTTGCCGACGATCTTGTCGAGGTTGACCGGCGCGGCGCCGAGCACGGCCACGCGCTGCCCCGCCTCGCGCGCGGCGCGGAGCGACTGCCCGCTGGCTTCCGTCGAGAGCGGGAAGCCGTCCGGCCCGATGTCGCTGATCTCGAGCTGTTTGTCGCCGAACACCACGCCGCCGGTGATGCCGTAGCTGTAGTTGCTGAACAGCTCGTACTGGTTGCGGATTCGCACCGTGAGCTGCGCCACGCTGCGCTGCCGCCGGGTGAAGGTGTTGAAGGCGGCGGCCTGAGCCCCGGTGATGTGCCTGCGGCCGACCTCGATGGCGACGGCGTCGGCTGTGCCGGGCTGCCCGAGCGACCAGGTGGTGACCAGGTCGAACGGCATCGTCGTGGACTCCTTGAGTGGCACGGCGATGTTGGTGCTCTCGTCGACCTTGACGATGTCTTTGGCGGTGACCTCGCCGATCTCGACGCCCGAGAGCCGCACGGGGGTGCCCTTGCCCACGCCCGGCGCCGCCTCGAACCACACGGCGAACTCGTAGCTCCGCGCCTTGCCGGCGATCCCGCCCTTCAGGTTGCTGGCCACGAACACGCCCAGCACCACGGCGGCCACCACGAAGATGCCGACCTTGACCTCCGCCGCCTGCTGCATGGTCGTCCGCTCCTCGCCGCGCCGAAGTCTACTCCACGTCGGTCAGAGGTCCTTCGGCCGAGCCCCGGATGAACTGCTGCACCCGGGCGTCCGGGCTCTCCCGAATCTCGTCGGGCGTGCCGACCGTCAGCATCTGCCCGCCGAGCAGCATGGCCACCCGGTCGCTGGTGGCCAGCACATTGTGCACGTGGTGCGACACCACCACCGATGTGACGCCCACCTTCTCGCGCATCTCGAGGATCAGCCGGTCGATGTTCGCCGCGCTGATCGGGTCCAGCCCCGAGCTGGGCTCGTCGTAGAGGATGATGCGCGGCTTCAGGGCCAGCGCCCGCGCCAGCCCCACGCGCTTGCGCATCCCGCCCGACAGCTCCGCCGGCATCTTGTGCAGGTCCTGCGCCGGGTGCAAACCCACCATCTCCACCAGGCGCTGCACCTCTTCGCGCACCTGCGCCTCGGTCCGCTCCGGCTCGAACCGATAGATCGGGAACGACACGTTCTCGTACACGCTCATGCTGTCGAACAGCGCCGCATACTGGAACACCACCCCGATGTTCCGCCGCACACGGTTGAGCCGCGCCTCGTCCAAGCTGGCCAGATCCACCTCTTCGAACTCGTCGCCGGCGCCGTCCAAGTCCACCAGGATCCGCCCGCTGCGCGGCCGCTCGAGCCCCGAGAGGCACTTCAGGAGCGTGGTCTTGCCGCACCCCGAGGGGCCCATCACGCTCAGCACCTCGGCGTCCTTGACCTCCAGGTTGATGCCGTCGAGCACCACCTGCGCCCCGCGCGCGAAGACCAGCTCCTGGATCTTAATCACCGCCGAACACCGTCACGAGCGCAAAGTCCGCCGCGTGCACGAGCACGATGCAGAGCACCACCGAGGCCGTCACCGACCGGCCCACCGCTGCCGCGCCGTGGCCCGTCTTCAACCCCTGGTGGCACGACACCACGCCCACCAGCCCCCCGAACACCAGCGACTTCACGAACGCCGAGAGGAGATGGTAGCCCGAGATGCCCCGCGCCGCCGAATTCCAGTAGATGTCGCTCGGAATGCGGTGCATCGCCGCGATGAAGTAGCCGCCGGCCACGCCTGCCGTGCCCGCCATGACCGTCAGCATCGGCGTCGCCGCCAGCATCGCCGCCAGCCGCGGCACCACCAGGTACTCCACCGGGTCGGTGGCCAGCGACCGTAGCGCGTCGAGCTGCTCGGTGACCTTCATCGATGCCAGCTCCGCAGCGATGGCCGACCCCTCCCGCGCCGCCACCACGATGGCCACCAGCACCGGCCCGCCCTCGCGCACCACCCCCGCCGAGATCAGGTAGCCCACCATGTCCTCGAAGCCGTACTGCACGAACTGCCCGGTGGTGTAGATCGCCAGGACCATGCTCGAGAAGGCCACCGTGACCACGCAGAGCAGCAGCGAGCCGACGCCGATGGACTCCATCTGGCGCACGAAGGCCCGCCGCTCCAGCCGGCCGCGGAGCAGATAGCGCGTCGCCGCCCAGGCCAGGAAACACCATTCGCCCGCGCTCTGGAACCAAGCAGTGAGCCCGCGGCCGATTGCGCCGAAGCCGCCGGCCAGGAGGGTGGACGGCGAGCGGCCGGCGGCGCCGGTGGCGGCGCTCACGGCTCCTGGCCCACCGTCACCACTTCGCGCCAGCGCCCCTGCACCACCTGGTCGAGAGTGGCCTCGGCGCGGGCCAGTGGGCGGGTCGAGGGCGCGGCGCCGCCGCCCAATACCGGGAACGTGGTCGCCGTGTCGGAGAACAGGTCTCGCACCGGCAGGTGGCGCAGTTGCTCGATCACCCGCGTCCGCTCGTCCGCCGCCTCGAGGCTGAGCAGCTCCGCGCTGAGCGTGTTGCCCCGCAGCGCCTCCGACAGCGCCGCGCGAAGCTCCACCAGCGAGCTCGGCGGCGTCAGCCCGCCGGACACCAGCGCCGCCTCGCTGAGCGGGCTGTCGACCCCCTCCGGCCGCCCGTGCACATCCACCACCAGCCGGCCCGTGGCGGTGGCCGGCACCGTCAGGGTCAGCGTCTTCTCGAAGATCGCCCCGCGGTACGGCTGCAGTCGGGCGGTCACGGCGAGCTCCTTGCCCGCCACCGGCCGCGCCGGGTTCAGCGTCAGGCCCACCAGCCGGACCGTGCTGCGCTCCTCGCTGGTCACCACCCGCACGCTCACCTTGCGCGGCGTGACCGTGCCGAAGTCGTTGCGCAAGAGCGCATCCAGGCTGTACAGCGGGCCCGGGAGCGCCTCGCCGGTGATGTCGTCGGCGGAGTAGATCATGTCGTCGCGCGCCAGCGGCTGATCCAGCCCGTCGGCCGCCACCTGCCAACTCATCCGCGCCATGCCCCCGCCCACACGGTCGCGCACCTCGTCCATCGCCTGCATCACGCACACGGCCACCAGCGACGGCGCCAGCTCGGCGTCCTGCACCACCTTGACCTTGAAGCTCCGCTCGCGCTTGAGCGTCTCGTCCCGGGCGAGGATCTCGAGTTCGAAGCTGTCGGCCTGCGGCCCGATCCGCGCCGCCAGCCCGGCGGACCGGTCCTGCACGATCACGCCCACCGGCTCACCCGCCGGCGACCCGATCTTGAACGGCAGCTCGACCGACTTCACCACCGCGCTGATGTAAGCCTGGTGGAGGAACAGCGACGTGGTGCCGCGCTGCATGAACGGATGCCCGAAGGCCAGCACGCGGTCGCCATCGCGCCAGGTGACCGTGCCCAGGGCGGTGAGGACCACGTCGCCGTCGGTCAGGCTGGCGGCCAGCGAGCTGCCCGCCTGCAGCCCCTGATCGGGCTGGACGGCCGCCGGCGGCTGCGGCCCCATCGGCTTCGGGTCGGCGGCCAGTGCTCGGCAGCCGTAGCGCCGCAGCACGAGCCCCACCGCGTCGAGCGCCCGCCCGCGGACCCCGCTGCAGAGCACCGGCGTGCCCACCGGCAGCAGCCTGTTGGCGCCCGCGGCGACGGTCACCGGCGGCGTGCCCAGCTCCCACAGCTTGAGCATATCCTCGATGGGCGTAGCGTAGCCGACGTGCGTGTCGGCCATCGTGGTGGTGGCGGCCACGGCGCCCACCAGGGCGTTGTCGATGTAGAGCGGTGAGCCGCTCATCCCCGCGGCGATCCCGCCGGTCTGGTCGATCACCGGCCCGCTGCAGCGGATCAGGAGCAGATCGTTGGCGAAGCCGGCGCTCTCCAGCACGTCCAGGATCTCGAAGTCGAAGCTGACGATGTCGAAGCCGCGGACGACGGTCTTGCCGATGCCCTTCATGCCGGGCTTCAGCTCACTGAACTTCTTGATCGCCGTCGCCGGCCAGGCGGCGGTGGTGCAGACGCAGAGGCAAACCAAGAGCCACGCCGACCGCCGCATCCGACGCCCTCCAACCCGGCTACCGGGATCGCCATCTTAGCACCAGCACCTTCGCCATGCAACGCGGCGGGGCCGCTCAACGCCGCAGCGTCACCGCGCTCTCCAGCCGCACCCGGTCGCCGGGGCCCACTGCGATCACCCAGAACTCGGCCTTCCGCCCGCCGCCCGGCTCCCCGAACAGCGCGGCCAGGTCGCCCTCGCCCTCGAGCTCGAACCCACCGCCGCCCGCCGCGCGGATGCGCTGGTACCCCTGCCCCGCGGCGTTCACCACCCGCATCCCCGGGTAGGTCGCCATGAGCTGGAAGCCCGTGTCGCTCGTCAGCCGGCGCGCCGTCGCGTCCACCCCCGTCACCCGCCCGCGTCCGCAGCGCAGGCCAGCACGCAGGCCGAGCGTCGTCACGCCCGCGGCGGCGGCGGCCGACGTGATCTCGAACACGTTGTCGCGCAGCTCGTTGCCGAGGTAGACCGACCTGCCCACCAGCTCGCCGGGCACCGCGCCGTCCCAAGCCACGCCGACCGTGTTGGCGACCGGATCGACCGCGGTGATCCGGCCGGTGGCGTCGCCCGGGAGCTTGCGGGTCTCGCCGCCGATCGCGAGTTGCGTGCCGCCCACCAGCGCGGCCGTCTGCCAGGCGCCGGCCGCGTCGTAGGTCACCACCGCCAGCGGCGCGTCGGTGCGGAACCACTCGCCCGCCGCGCGAACCACGGAGCCGTCGCGCGCCTGCAAGACCACCTGCGCGCCGCCGTCGGACCGCACCGCGCGCACCGCCACCGCGTCGGGCGCCGTCGCCACCGCCTCCACGCGCTGCAGGAGCGGCTGGCCGGTGAACGGCTCCAGGACGCAGGTGAAGGTGCTCGTCAGGTCGTCGCCCTGCCGCCGGGCGAGGAGGTAGGGGAGGTGCTCGAGGTGCTTCAGCGGCGAGATCTGCGCCTCGGCCAGGATCGCCTCCTGCCCTGGCTGGCGCAGCAGGTGCAGGCGCAGCTTGACGTGCGGCTCGGCGGCGGCCGTTACCTCGACCACCACCGGCCCGGGCGCGGTCTGCCGCTGCACGTTCACCAGGTGCTGGAAGCCGCTCCCCAGGTAGCCGTAGAACTGGCCCTTGTAGCCCGGCGCGCCGAGCACCGGATCGTCGTAGAGCTGCCCCACCGCCACCGTCTCGCCGGCCAGCGTGCCCTGCGTCTGCACCGGTCCGAAGCTGCCCGCCAGCACCTTCCGCTCCCCCACGGTGCCGTGGAGGCTGTAGTCGTGCTGCTTCCCGCCGGCCACCCGGAACACGTCGAGCAGCCAGCCGTTCTGCTCGTCCGTGGCGATCAGCGCCAGCGCGCGGCGGTACTCGCGCACGGCGGCGTAGTTGCCGGGGGCCTCGATGTCCACGTATTGCAGTCCGGGCAGCGCGCCGAATCGGCGCACCTGCCCGCCCTGGTTGCCATCCTGCTGCCGCGCGTTCACAGTCACCGTGTTGTGGCAGATCGTGCTCTTCGACCACGAGTAGATGCCCGACACGAAGCCGTTCATGAAGTCGGGGTACCCGGTGTCGGGGGTGACCGGCAGGCCGTAGGCGTAGAGGTCGACGTGCAGCCCGTCGCGGTGGCTGTGGCCGCCGCGCCAGCCGTAGTAGCACTGCAGCCCGAGCGTCTCGGCGGGGTTGTTGAGGATGGCCATGCCGTAGCCATCGAGCAGCCGGCTGGGCAGGCGTTCGCGGGGATGCTCGGCGAGTGCCTGCTTGAGCTTCTCGCGCAGCTCGGGGCGGAAGAGACTCTCGTAAGTCCGGAACGACGCCGTCTGTCCGCCCGACTCGTCGAACATCGCGGCGAAGTCGGCGCCGTAGTGCTCGAACGCGGCCCGGTAGACGTCGAAGTCGCGGTTCGAGCGGCCGTGGCGGATGTCGCCGGCGTCGCCCTCGGCGGGGGTGAACCGGTCGTTGACGGTAATGTCGATGGGCCAGTGCAGCAGCCGGCGGAACTGCGGGTCGGCGTAGAGGTCGATCCCCGCGCGCTCCACGAGCTGCGCCAGCGCGGTCAGCTCGTCGGTCCAGATGAAGTTGTAGCCCGGCGACGTCTCGTACGGCACGCCATCGCGCCAGATCCAGTTGTAGAGCGCGTAGCGGACGCCCTCGTAGCGGCCCTCGGCGCCGGTCTTGTCGAGGACCTCGGCCAGGAGCTGCTTGCGCGGCGCCGTCTGCCTGACCGCCACGAGCACCGCGAACGCCGACTGGTGCATCCCGTAGTTGCCGACGATGTGCCCGTCCAGGATGCAATCCAGCCCGTGCTCGAGCAGGTTGGTCTCGATCAGCCCGCGGATCTGCTCGCCGCTCAGGCCCGCCTCCTGCTGCAGTTCGGCGTCGCCGTCGAGGCTGTCCCAGAGGTTGTCGTAGGCCTCGCCCAGGTTGCGGATGACCTGGGTCTCCCAAATGTGGTTGACGATCTTGCCGCTGTAGCCCGGCGACATCGAGCCGTAGCGCGACTGGAACTCGTGGTCCATGCTCGGGTAGACCTGGGCGATGCGGAGCAGCATGGCGGCGGCCTTGTGGGCGTACTGCTTGTCGCCGGTGAGGAGGTAGGCCCGCGACAGGTTGTGCAGCCCGGGCAGGATGAACTTTTGCCAGTACCAGTGGCAGGCGTGGGCGGTGAGCCAGTAGCGCTCGCCGTCCGGCGCCACCCAGCCCCAGCCGCTATCCTCGTACGGCCCGGCGATCAGGCCGGCATCCTTCTTTCCGCCTTTGAGATAGGCCGCGAAATCGCCGCTGGGGTAGGTCTCGCCGCCGACTGGACAGGTGATCTGGTAGGGGTGCTCGAAGTCCTGCTTCCAGGGGTACGTGCCGAACTCGAAGACCTTGGTGCCGTGGACCGGGCAGCCGTGGGTGGAGCAGTCGAATCCGCGCGGCACGCTCTGGTCCGGTATCCGCCAGTACAGGTCGGCGTCCGGCACGGCGAGCCAGTTCTGGCAGCCGGCGATCAGGTTCTTGAGCAGCGCCTGCGCCTCGGGCAGGTCCTTGGCGCGCTGCCTTGCGAGGGCCAGCTCGTCGGCGGTCCACAGGCTTTGCGCGGTCTTCAGCGGCCAGCGGCGCTGGAGCGGCGGGGCGGGCGGCACGTCGTCACTCATCTCCACCTCCACCTTCCGGAAGCGGGCGAACTCGCGCCCGCCGGCATGGTTGCCCGAGAAGCTGAGCACGAGCACGAGGTCGCGCGGGGTGCGCGGGTTGAGCCGGGCGGCGAGGTTGCCCGACTTCCAGGCCAGCCACTCGGTGGTGTCCTCGGGATAGTCGATGCCGGCCCGCGCGATGGCCTGCTCTCCGGTCCACCCGGGCGGCGGTTCCGCGGGTCGTCCGACAGCGCCTGCCATGCCTCCTGCGTGAGCAGCAAGAGGCCCAGGGTCGGGGTGCGGTTGGTCTCGGTGCAGGCGGCTTCGAGCTCGAGGCTGGCGCGGACGTAGCGCGGGAGCGGGTCGGGGAGGTGCAGCGGCCGGCCGAGGTAGACCTGCCCGACGCACTGCTTCTTCCCGTCGTCGCCGTCGAGGATCAGGGTCTCAACGCCGTCCGGCTGGTCGACCTGGAAGGACCAATCGGGGATCAGCCCGGCGTCCTTCTCGGCGTCGGTGAGATTGGCGAAGCAGGTGTAGCGGGCGGACCAGACGTTGACCGACACTGAGATCGGCAACTAGGAAGGTGGTCGCCGCTCCGTGGGGAACGGCGAGGACAGCCCTCGCCGGCGGGCGGGTCGCAGGCTCCGTGACGGGGCTGGGCACGGCATGCCGTGCCCCTACGGTGCCCAACCCGGCGTCGCGTCGTCGAGGGCGTACGGATGGACCCGGGGATCGCGGCGGGTGGTTGGTCTCGGTGTAGGGGCACGGCATGCCGTGCCGGGTGCATGGTCCGGACCCGCCGGGGAACCCGGCAGGACGCTGACTGTTGACCGCGCGCACCTGGACACGCCACAACGTTGGCGCGGTGGCGGGCACCATAGCCCGTGCCCCTGCAACACGGGATTCGCGTGCGATGGGACCATCGGGTGATGAACACCGGCCCTGCTCGTCAACCCCGGCGCCGCTCCGTGCGCCTGCCCGGCTACGACTACGCCGCGCAGGGCGTGTACTTCGTCACGATCTGCACTGCGGGTCGTGGTTGCTGGCTGGGCCAGGCCGACCACGATTCGATCCTGCTCAGCGCAGTCGGCACCCAAGTCGAACGCTCCTGGCAGGCCCTGCCCGAGCACTTCCACGATCTGGACCTGGACGCGTTCGTGGTCATGCCGAATCACCTGCACGGTTTGGTCATCCTCCACGGGGACCGTCCGCCAGCGTTCGGTGAGGACCGGCTCACCGAGGCCTTCGGGCGGCCACGCGCCGGCTCCCTCAGCACCGTGATCCGGTCCTTCAAGTCTGCGGCCAGCCGCGCAGCACACGCTCTCCTGCCACCGGGTGAGACGCTGTGGCAGCGCGGCTTCCACGAGCACATCGTACGCGACGACGATGAGTTGGGGCGAATTCGCTACTACAGCGCGGCCAATCCGTGCCGCTGGGCCGTGGACCGCGAAAACCCGGGCAGGTAGCTGCATCAAGTCGGCGGAGGACGAACGTTCCGCGTTGCTGAGGGCCTGGCATGACTTCTTCGGCTCGTGAGACCGCCGCTCCCTGGGCCACGTCCGTGCGCGTCAGCGAGGACGCGCTGACGGTTGACCTGGACGACGGGCGGTCCATCGCGGTGCCGCTCGGCTGGTACCCGCGACTGGCCCACGCGACGCCTGAGGAGCGCGGACGTTGGCGGCTGATGGGCGCGGGCCGGGGCATCCGCTGGGAGGAGCTCGACGAAGACGTCAGCGTCGCTGCTCTGCTGGCGGGCCGGCCGTCCGGCGAGAGCCAGGACTCACTCCGCCGCTGGCTTGAGTGTCGTGGCTCGCGAACCGCCGAAGACTGACGCAGCCCTACCCCTCCCACCTCGCCAGCCCCTGCCCGGCCGCATCCCTTCCCCGCGCCTGCCAGATCCGGTTCGGCTGCGTCCGCTCCGGGTTCACCCGGCTCGTCGTCGGGAAGTAGCGCATCGTGTAGCCCGCCCGCCGCCGCCCCGACGTGTTGGCGTCCGCACCGTGGATGATCCGTGCCTCGTGCAGGCTACACTCGCCTGCCCGCAGCTCGAAGTAGACCGCCTGCGACTCGTCGAACGTCCCCGGTGTCACCTCCGTGCCGAAGATGTTCCGCGACGCGTCCACCGGCTGATAGGTGCTGTAGCCGCCCCCGTCGCGGTGCGTGCCGGGGATCACCTTCATGCAGCCGTTCTCGCGGTCGGTGTCGTCGATGGCCAGCCAGACCGTGCAGATCCCCGCGCAGTCGTCGATGGTGCCCTGCCAGTAGGCCGAATCCTCGTGCCACGGCGTGGCCTTGCCTCCCTCCGGTGGCTTGCTGATGAAGTGGCTGCTCCACAGACCGATGTCCGGCCCGATCACCGGCTCGACCAGGTCCAGCACCTCGTCGGCGAGGAGGAACTCCATCAGCCGCGGGTCGCGGGCGTGCATGATGTCGAGGTCGTAGTGACCGTAGAGCGCCAGGTTCTCCTCGAAGATCGCCTGCAGGCGGGCGAGCCTGTCGGGGCCGAAGACCTGGTCGTGGCAGAGCAGGTAGCCGTGCGCGTGGTAGTCGCTCACCTGCTGCGAGGTCAGGCGTCCGCGGGCGGTTTGCGGCATGGGTCGGTGCTCCCGGATGCCCTTGCCAGTATGGCCCCCGCGCCCCGGTCCTGTACGCCGAAACACTGCGGCCCGGAAGACCCCTCCTTGCCAAGGAGGGGGCAGGGGGAGGTCCGCCGCTCAGCGCCGACCTCGGGAATGACTGGACCTCACCCCAACCCTCTCCTTGGCAAGGAGAGGGGGCCGGATCGCGGGCCGCCGACGCGCCCCGGCGCGGTTGCGGGCAGGCGGGGGGCTGTCGTATAATCGCCGCCGGAGGAGCCGCGCCATGACCTCGCTGCCAGCCATGCTCAGAGAGGCCGTCGAACGCCACGCCGAACGCCCCTGCCTGCTGACCAAGAGCGGCGACGGGCTGGCAACGCAGAGCTATCGCGAGTTCGGCGAGGGCGTCGAGCGGGTCGCGCTGGGCCTGCTCGCGGCCGGGCTGCAGGCCGGCGAGAATGTGATCCTGATCTCGGAGAACTGCCCCGACTGGGTGCCCACCGACGCCGGGATTCTCTCCTGCGGCGCGGTCACGGTGCCGCTCTACCCGTCGCTCCCGGCCGAGCAGATCGAGCCGCTGGTGGACCGGGTGCACGCGCGGTTCGCCATCGTCGAGGATCACAAGCAGCTCGCCAAGCTGGACGAGGCGAGGGAGCGGCTGACCCGGCTGGAGCGAATCTACGTCTTCGACCCACGGAAGGTGCCCGAGAACCACCCGCTGGCCAGGCCGTGGAGCGAGCTGCCCGAGACCGGTACGGCGCGGGCCGAGGAGCTGCGGCCGGAGCTGGAGGCGCGCCTCGCCGGCATCACTCCGGACGACGTGGCCACCATCATCTTCACCCCCGGCACCACGGGCATCCCCAAGGGGGCGATGCTCACCCACGGCAACCTGCTCTCCAACATCGAGGCCGCGCAGGAGCGCATCGACATCCAGTCCACCGAGCGGATGGTGACGTTCCTGCCGCTCTGCCACGTCTTCCAGCGCATGGTGGCCTATCTCGGGCTGCGTGCCGGCGGCGCGGCGCTCTACAACGAGAGCCTCCGCGCGCTGCTCCCCGACCTGCTGCGCGTGCGGCCGACGGTGATGATCGTGGTGCCGCGCTTCCTGGAGATGATCCGCGACCGGGTGATGGACGGGATCCGCGCCAAGACCGGGCTGGCGGGCACCATCGCCACCTGGGCGATGGAGGTCGCGAGCCAACTGAGCCGCTGCGACGAGCTGCGTCAGGAGCCGAGCTACTGGCTGCGGGTGCAGCACAAGCTGGCCGACGAGCGGGTCTACTCGGCCATTCGCGAGCAGATCGGGCTGGACCAGCTACGCTTCATGGTCTCCGGCGGCGCGGCGCTCCCGCCCGACGTGGGGCGCTGGTTCCTGAGCTTGGGGATGACCGTGTTCCAGGGCTACGGGCTGACCGAGACCTCGCCGGCGGTGGCGGTGAGCCCGTGCCACGGCCCGCGGCGGATCGAGACGATCGGGCCGCCCATCGCCGGGGTCGAGGTGCGCATCGCCGACGACGGCGAGCTGCTCTGCCGCGGGCCGAACATCATGAAGGGCTACTTCGAGATGCCCGCCGAGACGGCCGAGGCGATCGATGCGGAGGGCTGGTTCCACACCGGCGACATCGGCGAGTGGACGCCCGAGGGCCACCTCAAGATCACGGACCGGAAGAAGAACATCATCGTCCTGGCCAACGGCAAGAACGTGGCGCCGGTGCCCATCGAGTCGAAGCTGCAGGAGAGCCCGCTGATCGCGCGCGTGATGCTGATTGGCGACCAGCAGAACGTGGTCACGGCGCTGATCGTGCCGGCCTTCGAGCTGCTCAAGAAAGAGCTGCAGGCGGCGGGCGTGGACGTTGTGGCCGGCGGGGACAACGCGTTCGTCAGCCTGCCGGCGGCGCAGCAGCGGATCAAGGCCGAGCTGGACCGGCTGTCGCAGGGGCTGGCGGCGTTCGAGCGGGTGCGGCGTTTCCGGCTGCTGCCGCGCGACTTCACCCTCGAGCATGGCGAGCTGACGCCCACCCTGAAGCTGCGGCGGGACAAGATCCGGGCCGACTTCGCGGCGGAGATCGCGGACATGGCGGGCGACAAGGGTGAATGAGACCATCCGGATCGAGCCGGCCGACGCGGACGACCTCGAAGGGCTGCTCGAGCTGATGGCGGTGCTTGCCGCGGATCACACCGGTCTGGACTCTTACTTCGTACCGGCCGACCGGTGGCAGGACATGATCGAGACGATGCTGATCGAGCGGCTCGGCACGCGCGACCACTGCGTGGCGGTGGCGCGCGAGGGCGGCGTGCTGGTGGGGATGGTCTCCGCCTCCATCCGCCACAGCCCGGCCTTCCGTGATTCGCCGCGCGGCGTGATCGAGAACCTGGTGGTGGAGCCGAGCCGGCGGCGGCACGGGATCGGCACGCGGCTCGTCAACCATGCGCTGGCGTGGTGCGCCGGGGAGGGCGTGCGGGCCACGGAGCTGTCGGTGGCGGTGACCAACGAGGCGGCGCGGCTGTTCTACGAGCGGCTGGGATTCCGGCCGGTGCTGGTCCGGCTGTACCGGAGCGTGGAGGGGAATCAGGATGGATGAAACCAGACGCCTGCGGCCGGACGAGGAGGAGACTCAGCTCCTCCGCCGCGCTTTGAGCGAGGACGCGGCGCGGCGGATGGGCGAGCAGCTCCGCGGGCAGGCGCGGATCGAGGTCTACGGTGTCGGCGGCGACCTGGAGGACATCCTCGCCGTGCCGCCCGGCGGGCTGAGCATCGGCCGCGGGCCGGACCAGCAGATCCGGCTCAACGACCGCACCGTGTCGCGCCGCCACGCGCGCATCGACGTGGTGGACGGGCGCTACTACATCGACGATGCGGGCAGCCTCAACGACACGCTCCTCAACGGGGAGCTGGTGCGCGGGCGGGCGGAGCTGCACGACGGCGCGCAGTTGACCATCGGCCTGCACGTGCTGATCATCACCATTCGCTGAGCGGAGATCGTTTTGAGCGGGGTGCTTCTCAACCGGTTGGCGGTGGTGCTGGCGGCGGGCGGGGTGAGCCTGATCGCCTCGCTGCTGTGCGGCATCGCGGTGGTGCCGTGCTTCCGCCGGCTCGGGTTCGTCAGCCGCGAGAGCAAGAAGGGCGTCGCCCACGCGCGCCGGGACGAGGTCGCGATGGGCGGCGGGTTCATCCTGCTCCTGGGCGTGACCCTCACCATCCTGGCCTTCACCGCCTTCGAGCAGATCCGCCGCGGCTATGCCCTGTGCTTCCTGATCGTGTTCTGGGGCTTCGGGCTGCTGGGCTTCCTCGATGACCGCTCGAAGGTGCTCGCCAAGGGCTACGCCGCACGGTGGAAGGCGGTCCTGCAGTTGTCGGTGGCGATCTTGTTCGTGGTCTGCTTCCAGCTCTACGTCTCGCGGTTCGTGCGCGACGCCGAGCTGGCGGGCGGGCCGAGCCGCGTGGCAATGGGCGACCTGGGGGTGATCACGCTGCCGTTCGTCGGCAACGTGCCGCTCGGCGTGCTCTACCTGCCATTCATCATCGCCTACCTGTTCGCCGTGTCCAACGCGGTCAACGTGACCGACGGGTTCAACGGGCTGGCCGGCGGCACCGGCGCGATGACGGCCCTGGCCTACGCGGTGGTGTCGTTCTTGATCGGCGTCTACGAGCAGAACACCAGCGGCGACACCGGGATCGGCCGGCGGATGTTCGCCCTCAGCGCGATGAGCTCGGCGGTCGCCGGGAGCTGCATCGCCTACCTCTACTTCAACTTCCACCGCGGCTGCATCTACTTCGGTGACACCGGCTCGATGGCACTCGGCGCGGCGCTGGCGTTCCTGGCGCTCTTCTCACGCACCGAGTTCCTGTTCTGCGTGATCGGCGGCGTGTTCTTCGTCGAGGCCGGCTCGGTCTTCCTGCAGCAGCTCTCGGTGGCGCTCGACAAGCTCAAGGACAAGGCGCTGGTGCCCGCCAACGAGCCGGCGCGGCCGTTCCTGGTGGCGCCGCTGCACCACCACTTCGAGCACCTCAAGATGCGCGAGCTGGGGGACCGGGCCGAGCTGCGGGCGGAGGTGCGGCGCTGCATCACCATCCGGGCGTGGCGGCTCGCCGCCGTCTTCGCCGTCTTCGGCGTGGCGGCGCAGTATGGGCTGTACCGCTCCTGGCCCGCGCTCTACGACTGGTCGTGCGTCGCCGGCGTGCTGCTCGGCGCGGCCATCCTGGCGTACGCGGTCTACACGCGGTTCCGCTACGACTGCTACTTCCTCGGGCCGGACCGCGAGGACCCCACGCTCCTCTCGCTCTACCGCGGCGTGCCGTGGACCTTCTTCGGGCGGCGGCTGTACGAGGTCTACGAGCGCAGCGGCATCCCGCTCAGCCGGCTGGGCTACCTCGAGCAGCGGATCGGGCTGCTGCGGCTGCTGTTCAGCCGCATCGACGCGCGCACCTGGTTCGGGCTGGTGCACTTCGAGTATGCCGAGCGCGGCGACCCCGGCACCTGCCGCGAGCACTACCAGTTGGCGCTGTCGTTCTGGGAGCGGGTGCCGCGCGAGCCGTTCCTGGTGGCCGGGCGCGAGGACGTGCTGCAGCACATGGCCGCCTGCTACCACGATGCCGGGCGCTACGCCAAGGCCGTGGAATCGCTGGAGACGCTGGTGCGCCACCTCGACGGGCAGGCGCCGGCGCGCGACCTGGCGCGGCGCGTGGATGCGATCCAGGCCGAGGCGCTGAGCCGGGCCGAGGGCGCCTACGCCGAGTTCGCCTCGGACCACGATTGCGATGACTGCCGGCAGCGAGCCCTGGCGGCGCACGAGGAGCTGCAGGGCGTGTTCCGGCTGATCCTCCAGCGCTGCGAGCGCGTGCGCAAATCGCTCGACGGCCGGCTCGACGCCGTGCCCGACGAGCGCGCGGCGCTCGACAGCCAGATCACCCGCGTGCGCGCCGCCCTCGAAGTGGCCGAGGACCGCTGCCGGCGCCTGCAGCCCGCTCCCGCCGGAGGCGCTGCATGAGCGAGGGCCTGCGCGTGGCCCTGGTCGGCGGCGGGAGCGGCGGCCACATCTACCCGTTGGTGGGGCTCGCGCAGGAAGTGCTCGCCCGGCAGCCGGACGCGCAGGTCACGTTCATCGGCGAGGTGGGGCGGATGGAGGCGGAGCTCCTCCCGCGCGAAGGCTTCGCGCCGCGGCTCCTTTCGCTCCCGCCGGCCAACGCCCCGCTGTGGAAGCGGGCGCTCCTGGGCTGGCGCTGGTTCACCGCCATCGCCGCGGCGCGCCGGCTGCTCCGTGAAGTGCGCGTGCAGGTGGTGGTAGGGAGCGGCGGACAGATCGGCGCGCCCGTGCTCCTCGCCGCGCGGCGCGAGGGCATCCCGCGGATGATCCTCGAATGCAACGCCGTCCCCGGCAAGGCCAACGCCTGGATCGCACGCCATGCGCGGCCCGACGTGGTCGGGATCGCGATGCCCAAGGCGCGCGAGCACTTCCCGCCCGGCTTGCGCATCGAGGAGACCGGCTACCCGCTCCGGCCGAGCGTGCTGCACGCCGAGCGCGCGAAGTCGGCGGCGGCGCTGGGGCTCGACCCGCACGCCACCACGCTCCTCGTGACGACCGGCAGTCTGGGCTCGGAGCGGGTCAACTCCGCGCTCGTGGAGCTGCTTCCCCGGCTCCGCGGGCAGTGGGCCGAGGGGCTGCAGATCCTCCACCTCGGCGGCTGGCGCAACGCCAAGACGCTGGCGCCGGAAGAGGTGTCCAAACTGGCGGTCCGCTACCGTTTTCTGCCCTACCTGCACGCCATGGAGCAGGCCCTGGCGGTCGCCGACCTGGTGCTCGGGCGGGCGGGCGCCACGGCGCTGGCCGAGCTGACCGCCCTGGGCATCCCGGCGATCCTGGTGCCGCTCCCGGCGGCCGACGGCCACCAGAGCTGGAACGCGCGGTGGATGGCCGACGCCGGCGGCGCACTTGTCGTGCCCGATGAAGTCTGCACCGCGGAGCGGCTGGAGGCGGAGCTGGGCGGCCTCCTGGCGGACCCGGAGCGGCTGGCGCGGATGGCGGCGGCGAGCCGGGCTCTGGGCCGGCCCGAGGCCACCGCGCACGTGGTAGACTTGATGCTCGAGTTGGCGAGGATGGCGTGAGCATGGTGGACGAGCGGTTGGCGGCGGCCCTGACCGCCTGGGGGCTGGCGCACCTGCCGTGCACCCGCCTGGCCGGCGATGTCTCGCGCCGTCGCTACTACCGGCTGGCCGGCCCGGAGCTGGCCGCCCACGGCGGCACCGCGGTGGGCATGGTCACACCCCTCGAAGAGCTGCACAAGATGCACGACTGGGTCGCCGTCGGCCGCTACCTGGCCTCGCACGGCGTGCCGGTGCCCGAGGTCTACCGCCGCGACGATCCGCTGGCCGTGATGCTGGTGCAGGACGTGGGCGACACCCTCCTCACCCTCGTCCACGATCCGGCGGCGGCCGACGCGTGGTACCGAGTCTGCCTGGCCGACCTGGCGAGGATCGAGCGCGCCGCCACGCGGGAACCGGCGGACGCCTCGCCGGCGCATGGGCGCGACCTGAGCGAGGAGCGCATCCGCTGGGAGCTGCGGCGCTTCCGCAAGGTCGTCGCCGGGGTGCTTCGTGACCTCTCCGACGCCGAGCTGGCGCTCTGGAAGGAGGGCGAGGACGCGCTCGTGGCCGCGCTCCGCGGCGGGCCGCAGGCCTGGATGCACCGTGATCTCCACGCCCGCAACCTGCTCGTCCGCCACGGCCGGCTGTGGTGGGTGGACTTCCAGGACGCCATGCTCGGGCCGTGGCTCTACGACGTGGCGTCGTTGCTCTTCGACCCTTACGCCGCGCTCCCGGAGAGCCGCCGCGAGGCGCTCAGAGAGGACTACCTGGCGCTGCCTGGCCGCGTCCACCGGGACCTCGGTGGCAGGGCGGTCGAGGCGGCGTGGTGGACCGTCGCCACCCAGCGGCTGGTGCACTGCGTGGCCTGTTACGTCTGGGTCTGGGAGCACGACGGCAAGGACACCTACCTGCCGTACCTCAACGCGGCCGTCCGGGAGCTGCGCGCGGCGATGGGGCGGGCGCCCGCCGCCGGGCCGCTGGCGCGCGTGATGGCGCCCCGCTGGGACGGGCTGCTCGAGCGCTGGAGCTGCGATGCCGTCGCCCGTTGAGTTCCGCGTGCTCGACGCGTCCCGGCGCGAGGCCTGGGATCGGTTCGCCGCGGCGCATCCCAACACCGAGTTCGAGCAGGCCTGGGCGTGGGGCGAAGTGAAGGGCCGCGGCGAGTGGCGTCCGGCGCGGGTCGCGGTGTGCCACGGCGACGACATCGTCGCCGGCGCGCAGTTGCTGCTCCGGCCGCTGCCGCTGGGCTCCACGCTTATCTACGCCGCCCGCGGGCCGCTGGCCGACCTGGATGATGGCGGCGACCAAGCGGCGTGGGAGGCGCTCGAGGCCGGCTTGCGCCAGTTCTGCCGGGAGCACCGGGCCATCGCCTTGAAGCTCGATCCCTGCGTCGAGGCCGGCCGCGACCGTCGCCTGCACGAGCTCCGCGGGGCGGTGGCGGTGGGCGGCGAGGGCTTCGGCGGCACGCAGCCGAAATGGGTCATGCGGCTCGATCTCACGCCCGGCCTGGACGCGGTGTTCGGCGCGTTCGAGCCGGACTATCGCAACCGGATCCGCAAGGCGGGCCGGCGCGGCGTCACGGTGCGCGCGGCGGAGAGCGACGCCGACTGGCTGGCGTTCGACCGCCTGCTCCGCGAGACGGCGGCGCGGCAGCACTTCAGTGTGCGGGCGCAGAGCTACTTCGACGCCATGCGCGCGGAGCTGACCGGCGCGTGCGAGGTGCGGGTCTTCCTCGCCGAGCGCGAGGGCCGGGCCGTGGGCGGGATCCTCTGCGTGGCGTTCGGGCAGACCGTGTGGTACCTCTACGGCGGGATGAACGACGAGGGCCGCGAGCACTACAGCGGCTACCTGCTGCAGTGGGAGGCGATCCAGTGGTGCGCGGCCCGCGGCGGCACGGTGTACGACTTCCGTGGCGTCGCCCCGCCCACCGCCACCGAGCATCCCACCTACGGCCTGAACCGCTTCAAGGCCGGGTTCAACCCGCGGCTGGTGGAGTGGACCGGCGAGTACGACGTTGTCTTCCGGCCGCTGCCCTACCGGCTCTTCACCACGCTCTTGCCGCGGGTGAAGGCCTGGCTGAAGCGGCGGCGATGAAGGCGCTGGTCCTGGCCGCCGGGCTCGGCTCGCGGCTGCGCCCGCTGACCGAGCGCCTGCCCAAGCCGCTCGTGCCGCTCTTCGGCCGGCCCTGCGTCGAGCATCTCCTGCGCAAGCTGTCCGCCGCCGGCATCCGCGACGTGGCCATCAACACCCATTGGCTCCCGGACGTGCTGCAGCAGGCGCTGGGCGACGGCACACACTGGGGCCTGCGGCTGCACTGGCAGCACGAGCCGGAGCTGCTCGAGGGCGCGGGCACGCTCAAGTCGTTCGAGTGGCTGTTCGGCGACGAGCCGGTGGTGTGCCTCAACGGCGACGTCCTGTGGGACGGGAACGTCGGGGCGGTGGTGGCGGCGCACCGGTCGGGTGGGGCGGAGCTGACCCTGGTCACCACGCCGGTCCCCGGGCCGCTGTCGCGCGCGGTGGCGTGGGATGCCGCGGGCAGCCTGGTGGCGATCCGGCGCATGGCCGCGGCCGGCCCGGCGTGGATCGGCGACTTCGCCGGGGTGATGGTGGCCGAGCCGCGGGTCTGGCGCGAGTGGGTCCCGCCCGGCGTGCCGTATCACCTGACGGTGGACCTCTGCCCGCGGCTCCTGGCGGCGGGCGTGCCCGTGCACTGCCACCTCGACCAGAGCGCGTGGGCGGACATCGGCTCGCGCGAGGGGCTCGACCGGGCACACGCACTCGCCTTGCTTCGGCGGGCGACTGGCTACCTGGACGATGCTGTCGAGACCGCTCCGGGCGTGTGGTGTGGCCCTGCCGCACTCGTCGGGACACGCCTTCGGCGTGTCCGCTGGCTGACGAGGTCACATCGGATGCCGGACGGACACGCCGGGGTCTACCTGGGCGCGGGGAGCCGGGTCGAGGCAGGCGCGACGCTGGGGCCGTATGCGGCACTCGGTCCGGGAGCGGTACTCCGCCCGGGCGAGAGCCTGGCCTACGGCGTGCGGCTGGACAACGACCTGGAGAGGTCGCCCTGACCCCGGCGGCGAACCCGCCGGGGAGAGAGATGGCTCATGAGACGTGGCTGGCTGCTGGCGCTGCTCTGTGTGGCGGGCGGGGCGGGCGCCTGGGAGCGGCAGGTGCTCGACCTCAGCGGCGCCTGGGAGATGGCCCGCTGCAAGAGCCGCGACGACCCGCTCCCGGCGGCGGGTTGGCAGGGCGTCACCGTGCCCGGCGTGGTGCCGGGCTACCGGTACGAGCGGGCCTGGTTCCGCCGCAGCCTCGACGTGCACGCCGCGTGGCAGGGCCGCCGGATCGTCCTTTGCTTCAACGGCGCGCGGTGGAACAGCCGGGTGCTCGTCAACGGCCAGCCGGTGGGCGGCCACTTTGGCGGGTTCGACCGGTTCGACCTGGACGTGTCCGCCGCCGTGCGCCCGGGCGCGGCCAACACCATCCTCGTCGGGCTCCACGACTGGACCGGCGTCTTCGACCCGCAGGCCGCGCCGGTGGAGTGGAGTGACAAGAGCGACATCCGCGAGCAACCGGTCAACCGCGTTCTGGCGCCCATCGGCGGGGTCATGACGAACTTCGGGATCTGGGACAAGTGCTGGCTGATCGCCACCCCGGCCGTGCGGGCCGACGAAGTCTTCGTGGTGCCCAGCGTCCGCCGGCACCGGCTCGAGGTGCGCGTCAAGCTCGGCAACGCCGGCGCCGCCGCGTCCGCCCGCGTGACCGCCGAGGTGCGCGAGCTGGAGGGTGAGACGCCGGTCCTCAGCCTACCGGCGGCGACCGCGGACGTGCCTGCCGCCGGCTCGGCGGACGTGACGCTGGCCGCCGACTGGGCGGCGCCGCACCTCTGGAGCCACGAGGATCCGCACCTCTACAACCTGCGGGTCAGCGTCACCAGCGGCGCGGAGAGCGAGGAGCAGACCGTCCGCTTCGGTTTCCGCGAGTTCTGGTGCCAGGGCCCCGACTTCTACCTCAACGGCCGGCACATCCACCTGCTGTCCAGCAGTTGGTGGCCTCCCAGCCCGAACTACACCGACGACCAGGTGCGCGAGGTCTACGCCGCCCTCAAGGCCGCCAACACGTCCGGCTTCCGCACCCACACCCAGCCGTGGCCGGAGAACTGGTACAGCGTAGCCGACGAGATGGGGATGTTGATGATCCCCGAGGGCGCCGTGTGGAACGACGACGGCGTCTACAAGCTCGACGACCAGCGCTTCTGGGATAACTACCGCACCATGCTCCTGGCCATGACCGGCTGCCTGCGCAACCACCCGTCCATCGTCATGTGGAGCCTCGAGAACGAGTTCTACGGCGGCCGCATCAACGACAAGTCCGCCGAGTGGGAGCGGAAGCTGGCCGACCTGTCCGACGCCGTGCGCACCGCCGACCCCACCCGCCCGGCCTTCTACGAGAGCGACCTCGACCCCGGTGGCAAGGCCGACGTGATCGGCATCCACTACCCCAACGAGTGGCCCGAGGAGTATCAGTGGCCCAACTGCGCCGACTGGCTCGACGACGGCCAGCCGCGCCGGCTCTACGGCTTCTGGGACGACCAGCTCTTCGCCTGGAACCGCAAGAAGCCCGTCTACATCGGCGAGTACCTGTGGATCCCCTCGAGCAACCCTGACTGGTCCACCATCTTCCTCGGCGACGAGGCCTACCGTGACTACCACTGGGCGCGTGACAACGCCAAGGCGATCTCGTGGGAGATGCAGATCAAGGGCTATCGCCGCGCCGGGGTGAGCGGGCAATCGCCTTGGACCATGATCGAGGGCGGCGCCCTGACCGACAGGAACCCGCTCTGGCGCGCGCACCTCGACGCCTACCGCCCGCGCGCCGCTTTCGCCCGAGAGTACGACCGACGCTTCTACGCCGGCGACCCGGTGGTCCGCACCTTCGACATCTATAACGACACGCTCACCCCCGCCGCCATGACGCTCCGGGTCGGCTTCCAGGACGCCGCCGGCAAGCCCGCCGGGAAGACGGAAGCCGTCCGCCTGCCGGCCATGCAGCCGGGCGACCACCGGGTGGAGAAGGTCACGCTGGCGGCGCCGCCGGCGGGCGAGCTGCAGCTCCGGGCGGCGCTGGAGGAGGGTGGCCGGAGCGTCTTCGAGGATCTCAAGCCCGCCGTCAGTCACGCTCGGCAGCCGCTGCCCGCGGTGGCGGCCGGGCTGTTCGACCCGCGCGGCACGGCCGGTGCGCTGGCGAAGGCCGGTCTCAAGCTCACCACCGTGAAGTCTCTCCAAGGCGAGCTGCCGCCGCTGCTGATCATCGCCCCGGACGCGCTCGGCACGCTCCAGCCGGGGACCGAGGGCGTGCCCGTGGTGGGCGGCCCCGGCGGCCCGGCTCAGCGCCTGATGCGGCACGTGGCGGCCGGCGGCAAGCTGCTCGTCTTCCGGCAGAACGTGATGCCCAGCGCGCTGTTCGGCCTCCAAACCACCGCGCGCGCCTCGACGATGGCCTTTCCGGCGGCGACCGCGCACCCTGTGCTGACGGGGCTCGGAGCGGACGACTTCAAGTTCTGGCGCGGCGACCACCTGGTCAGCCGCAGCGAGCTGGTGCGGCCGACCACCGGCGGATGCGTCGCGCTGGTAGTGGCCGGGAGCGGCGGCGGCCTCACCGGGGCACCGCTGCTCGAGGTGCGGCGCGGCTCCGGCACCGCCCTCTTCTGCTCGCTGCAGGTGACCGACAAGCTGGCCGCCGAGCCCGCCGCGGCGCGCCTGTTGGCGAACATGCTGTCTTACCTGGACGGCTATCAAGGTGCCGAGCTGCCCACCTCCGTGTGGTGCCGCGACGCGGCCGCCCGCGCCGTGCTCGACGCCGCCGGGCTCGAAGCCACGGTGCTCGACGGCGAGGCGCCGCTGGCCGAGGGCGCCCGGGTGGCGGTGATCCACGACCCGCCGGCGCTGGCGCCGTGGCTGCCACAGCTCCGCAGCTTCGTCGACGGCGGTGGCCGGTTGGTGCTCTCCGACCTGCGGCCCGAGGCCGCCGGTGACCTGACCGCGCTCGGGGTGGGGAAGCTGAACCTCAGCGCTGCCGCCGGCCCCGTGGTCAAGCTCGAAGGCGCCACCGGGCCGCTCGCCGAGGCGCTTCTCCGCGAGGACATCTACTGGCTGGGCAAGTCCGACTCGGTGATCGGCTGGTCCGACCGGCCGCGGCTGCCGAACCAGTGCGTCGCCGCCGTGGTGCCGCAGGTGCCCGCCGCCGGTGGCACGACCTACGAGTGCGAGGCGATGGCGGTCGAGGGTGCCTATGCCAGGGCCGACGGCGACCACGTCATCCTCGCCAGCACCGGCACCGTCACCGGGCCCATCGACGTGCCCGCGGCCGGGAGCTACGTAATCGCCGTCACCGGCTGGGGCTCGCCCTGCAACCAGGTCTTCCCGGTGGTCGCCGTGAGCGTGGACGGCGCCGCGCTGGGCGAAGTCTACCTCGGCAGCCGCGCGCCGGCCGACTACGGCGTGGCCGCCAGGCTGACCGCCGGCCGGCACACACTGCTCTTGCGCTTCACCAACGACGCCAACTCGCCCACCGAGGACCGCAACGCCTTCCTCGACAGGATCCGCGTGGTCGCCTCGGACGAGCCCCTGGGGATGACCCCGCTGACCAGCCCGGCCGCGATCCTGGAGAAGCAGGTCGGGCGCGGCCTGGTGGTGGTCGACGAGCTGCGCTGGCCCGCCGCCGAGGGCAACGAGCAGAAGGCGCAGCGCCACATCGCCGCGCTCCTGACGGCGCTCGGAGCCACCTTCCGGAGCACGGAGGGCACGCTGATCGAGGGCGAGAGCATGCGCATCCAGCCTGGCCTGGCCTACGGTGGGCCCGCCGGCGACCACATGGCCATGGTGCAGGCCTGCTGGGCCGAGACCGGCCTGGACGTCCAGCAGCCGGGGCGCTATCGGCTGCTCGTCGTGGCGCGCGGCGTGCCGGCCAAAGACGTCTGGCCGCACTTCAAGGTCACGCTGGACGGCACCGTGGTGGGCGATCTGGTGATTGACTCCAGTGGCTGGCGGCCGTACAAGCTCAGCCTGGACCTGGCCGCCGGCAAGCACGTGCTCCGCCTGACCTACGACAACGACCAGTGGAGCCCGCCCGAAGACCGCAACGTCTTCCTGGACAAACTGATCCTCGATCCCCTGCCTTAGGAGTGCACCTCACCGTGGAGACCTACACCGTCGATGGCTGGCCGCGCTGGGCGCGGGTGCGACAGACCTTTCCCGGCACGCCGGTGCCCGACCTGGCGGCGGCCGTGGCCGATGCGCTCGCCGAGCTCGGCGTCTCCGGCAAGGTCAAGCCCGGGCAGAAGGTGGCGGTCACCAGCGGGAGCCGCGGCATCGCCAACATCGTGCCCGCCACGGCGGCGGCCGTCGCGGAGCTGCGCCGGCTCGGCGCCGAGCCGTTCGTCTTCCCTTGCATGGGCTCCCACGGCGACGCCACACCGGAGGGCCAGCTCGAAGTGCTTCGCGGCTACGGCATCACACCCGAGGCGGTCGGCGCGCCGGTGATCTCGCAGGGCGAGGTGGTGCCCGTCGGGCAGACGTGCACCGGCATCCCGCTGTGGTGCGACAAGCTCGCCTGCGAGGCCGACCACCTCCTCGTGATCAACCGCGTCAAGCCCCACACCGACTTCAGCGGCTGCATCGAGAGCGG
>JACPDV010000701.1 GCA_016183835.1 Armatimonadota bacterium | reverse complement strand
TTGCAGCGGGTCTACCTGGTGTGGAGCAACGCACTGGGGACGGGCAACGACCTGCAGAACACCTACATCGCCGGCAACCTCTTCCCTATCGGCGCGATGGTGGCGCTGTTGGGGCTGGTGCTGCTGGTCAACCCACTCCTCCACCGCGTCGCGCCACGGTTCGTCTTCCGCCCGGCGGAGCTGGGGCTGGTGTGGTGCGTGATCGCGATCGCCAGCGGCATTCCGGCGGCCGGGCTGTGGCGCTACTGCATCCCGGCGGCCACCAGCCTGCGCTACTACGCCACCGCGGAGAACCACTGGAACGACCTCATGACGCCCCGGCTCGAGCCGTTCCTGGCGCCGGCGGGCGAGGCGGCGTCGCAATCGTTCTACGAAGGCTCGGCGGGCGGCACCATCCCCTGGCACGCCTGGCGCGCGCCGCTGATCATGTGGACCGTGGCCGCCGCCCTCGTGTTCTATGCCTGCGCCTGCCTGACGGTGCTCCTGCGCCGGCAGTGGGTCGAGCGCGAGCGGTTCTCGTTCCCCCTCACGCAGTTGCCGATGGAGCTGGCGGCGCCGGCCGAGGAGGGCCATGCGCTCAACCGCTTCCTCCGCACGCCGGCGGTCTGGGCCGGCGCGGCCCTCCCGCTGCTCGTCCACGGGATCAACGGCCTGCACCTCTACTTCCCCGGCGTGCCGCGGGTCGATCTGCACCACGACGTCGGCCAGTACCTGCCCAACACGTTCCCCTGGTGGTCCATCCGCTGGGGCCTGCGGTCCCACATCTTCCCGGCCACCATCGGCTTCGCCTATCTCCTCTCGCAGGAGATCGGGTTCAGCATGGCGTTCTTCCGCATCTTCGAGCTCTTGCAGCGGGTCTACCTGGTGTGGAGCAACGCACTGGGGACGGGCAACGACCTGCAGAAGTTCGGCGGGCACGAGGCCTACGGCGCGGTCCTGGCGCTGAGCATCATGGCGGTCCTGCTGGCGCGGCCGCACCTGCGCGAGGTGTGGGCGAAGGCGCGCGGGCGCGGCGGGCCGGACGATGCCGCTGAGGCGCTCCGCTACCGCACGGCGCTGGCCGGGCTGGGGGTGGCGCTGTTGGGGCTCTACGCCACATTCCGCCAGTTCGGGATGACTCCGGGGCTCTGCCTGGTGGTGATCCCGGTGGGTCTGGCGATGTACGTGGCGGCCTCGTGGGGGGCGACGAATGCCGGGCTGATGATGGTGCAGATGGCGTTCCGGCCGAGCGACCTCCTGGTCTCGGCGGTGGGCTCGCGGGCGCTGCAGCCGGCGTCGCTGGTCAACGGGGCGCTGGCGGAGAACGTGTTCTGGTTCGACATCCGCGAGACGCTGATGCCGACCCTGATGAACGCCGTGAAGCTGTCGGAGGAGACGGGCTTGCGGCAGCGCTCGGCGTTCAGAGTGGGCGGGCTGGCGCTGGCTTTGGCGGCGGGCCTGTCGGCGTGGGCGTGGCTGGAGCTGAGCTACCGGCGGGGCGGCACGCAGCTCGCGCCGGGGACGTACCTGTGGCACGCGATGCGGGTCTGGCGCGAGTGCATGGCGCGGCTCGACCCGGGCGAGCGGGTGAGCCCGTCGAACCTGACGGGCACGGCGGTGGGGGCGGGCCTGTTCTTCGGGCTGATGGCGCTGCGGCTGCGGTTCGTGTGGTGGCCGCTGCACCCCATCGGGCTGGTCACGATGTACTCGTGGACGAGCAATCAGTTCGGCTTTTCGTTCCTGATCGGCTGGGCGATCAAGGGGCTGGTGGTGCGGCTGGGCGGGCTGAAGCTGTACACCAGGCTGCGGCCGCTCTTCCTGGGGGTGATCCTGGGCGACGTGATCGCGGCGGCGGTGATGACGGCGGTCGGGTTTGTGTATGGGATAGGGTATTTCGTGACGCCGGACTGAGCCGGCCGCGAGCTGACGCCGGCATCGCGTCTGCTTATCCGCAAGTTGAACTCCCGACTCTCCGGAGCGCTCTTGCGGGCGTCCTCGCCAGCGCGCTTTTTGTGCGTCCTCGGCCGTTGGATTCCGGGTTTGGCGGGCCATTCGGGTAGGTATAACGCAACCGGGGAGGGGTGATGATCGAAGCTCCCCGTGACCTTGGCTCCGGGACCGCTCGCCGCCTGCGCGACGCGCAGGACGCACGGCAGCGGAGCCCCTGGCGCACCTCATCGCAGCTCGCCATGGAAACACACAAAAATGAACACACAGAGAAGATGTATGGTGATTGGCCTCGACTCCGCGGCGCCCGCGTGGCTCGGAGCCGAGTGGGCTGATCTGCTGCCCATCACGCACGGATTGATGTCCAAGGGCTTGCACGGCAGGCTGGAGAGCACGCTGCCGCCCATCACTTGTCCGGCCTGGATGTCGATGGTCACCAGCAAGGACCCGGGCCAACTGGGGATCTACGGCTTCCGCAACCGGCACGACTACAGCTATGCGCCGCCCGCCATCGCGACCTCCGCGGACGTCCGCGAGCCGGCGCTGTGGGACCTGTTGGGCCGCCGGGGCTTGCGCTCGGTGGTGGTCGGGGTGCCGCCTACCTACCCGCCACGGCCGATGACGGGCTGGCTGGTGTCCGACTTCCTCGCGCCGGACACCGACCGGCGCTACACGCACCCCGACGACCTGAAGGCCGAGATCGACGAGGCCGCGCCGGGCTACCAGCTCGACGTGCGCGAGTTCCGCACCGAGGACAAGCGCGGCCTCCTCCGCCAGGTCTACGAGATGACGGACAAGCGCTTTCAGCTCCTCCGCCACCTCCTCGCCAGTCGGCCCTGGGACTTCTGCATGTGCGTGGAGATCGGGGTCGACCGGCTCTATCACGGATTCTGGCGCTACTGCTCGCCCGACCATCGCCTCTACCTCCCGGGCAACCCGTTCGAGGCGGTGCTCCGCGAGTATCATGCCCACCTCGACCAGCTCATCGGCGAGCTCCTGGCGAGGCTCGGCGACGACACTCTGGTGATGCTCGTCTCCGACCACGGGGCCAAGAGCATGGTGGGCGGGATCTGCATCAACGAGTGGCTGATGCGCGAGGGCTACCTCACGCTCAAGTCGCAGCCGACACAGCCCAGCCGCCTCGACCTGACCGAGATCGACTGGTCGCGGAGCGTCGCCTGGGGCGAGGGCGGCTACTACGGGCGCGTGGTCCTGAACGTGGCGGGCCGCGAGCCGCACGGGATCGTCCCGCCACTCGGGTACGAAGCCCTGCGCAGCGAGCTGGCCTCCCGTCTCGAGGCGCTCGGCGACCGGCACGGCCGGCCCATCGGCACCCGCGTCCACAAGCCGGAAGAGGTCTACCGGGAGGTCCGCGGGATCGCGCCCGACCTGATGGTCCTCTTCGGCGACCTCGACTACCGCTCCATCGGCACGGTGGGCCACGGGCGGGTCCACGTCGACGACAACGACTCGGGCCCCGACGATTCGAACCACGCCCACCACGGGCTGTTCGTCCTCAGCGATCCGCACTCGGCCGAGCGCGGAGAAGTGGAGGGCGCGCGCATCTATGACGTGGCCCCCACCATCCTCGAACGCATGGGTCTCGCCGTACCCGCCGACATGATCGGCCGGCCGCTGCACCGCCGCGCCGCCTGACCGCACCCGGCGGACAGGCGGCGAAGCCCGGCGGCGGCGCGCCAGTCTGCCCGCCCTGCATCAGCGGAGGAGCCCATGAACGAGCCCCACCTGCCCCGCGTCCTCATGATCGGTATCGACAGCGCCGACCACTCCATCGTGCAGGATCTGATGGACCGCGGTGAGCTGCCCGCGCTGCAGGCGCTCCGGGAGGAGGGCGCCTTCGGGCCGCTCCAGTCCACGGTGCCGGCGCTCACGCCGCCCGCCTGGACCACCCTGATGACCGGCAAGAACCCGGGCCGGCACGGCGTCTTCGACTTCGTGCCCGCGACGGGCGAACCCCGCGGAACGCCCATCGCCGCCCGCCGGCGCGCCACGACCGTCTGGCGCGCGTTGAGCCGCGCCGGGTTCGCCGTCGGGACCTTCAACCTGCCGGCGACGTATCCCCCTGAGCCCCTGAGCGCGTTCCAGATCGCCGGGTTCGACAGCCCGGCCTTCCGGCCCGACATGGCCGAGCCGCCCGAGGCGTTCGAGGTGCTGCGCCAGGCGGTCGGCCCCTACGAGATGTTCCCGGAGTCGTTCGGCCGGCCGGAGGCCGACCCGGCCGACATCGCGCGCCAGGCCGACATGCCGCGCGACGCCACCCGCGCTCTGCTGTCGGCCTACGCGGTCGACGTGTACATGGTGTCGTTCCAGTTCGTGGACTGGCTGCAGCACCTCTACCTGGGACGCCACGAGGCGACGAGTGGGCCGGTGCTGGAGGCCTATCGCCTGGTCGACCGGCGCATCGGCGAGATCCTGGCGGCCTGGCGTGGGCCGCAGACGACGGTCATGGTGCTGTCCGACCACGGCGCCTGCGCCGCCGACCGCCAGGTGAGCCTGGACCGGGCGCTCGCCGCCTGGGGGTTCCTGACGTGCCGCGCCGCCGGGTCCGCAGCCCCGGCCGACTTCGAGCGCCGGAGGAGCCGGGCGGGCAGCCTGGTGACGGTCTGGCGGAGCTTCAAGCGCCTTGCGCCCGGGCTGGCGCGACTCGTTGCGCCACTCGCCTGGCGACTCCGAGGACGGCTGGAATCGTATGCCGGCGAGGTCGAGGTCGACTGGCAGCGCACCTCGGCTGCGCCGTGCGGCCAGAACGGAGCCATCCGGCTCAACCTGGAGGGCCGCGACCCGCACGGCATCGTGACTTCCGAACAACGCGACGAGCTCGTGGCGCGCATCACCTCGCTCCTCATGGGCCTCCGCGACCCGGTCACCGGGGAGCCGGTCTTCGCCGCCGTCCGTACCAACGCCGAGCTGTATGCAGGTCCTCATGCTGAGCTGGGGCCCGATCTGATGGCCATTCCGGCGGACAGCCGTTACGAGCTGGTGAGCATGCTGGCCCAGATCAAGGGACTCACGGTCCTCGATTCGGACCCCCAGATCGTCAGGGTGCTCGAGCCGGCGCGCGGCATTCACAGCCTCACGGGCATCGCCTTCGTTGCCGGTCCCGCGATCCGGCCGGGCAGCTCGATTGCGGGCGCCGGCCTGGCCGACATCACGCCCACGCTGCTCTACCTGCTCGGCCAGCCGCTCCCCGAGGACCTGGACGGCCGCGTGCTGGAGGCCATCCTGCAGGACGGATACCGCGACACCCACCCGCCGACGCCCTGCCCGCCCTGGCCGGAACCGGAGCCCCGGCAGACGGGCTACGAGTCGGTGGAAGACGAGGCCGCCGTGGACGAGCGGCTGCGCGCGCTGGGGTATGAGTGACGGGCCGCGGCGAGGTTGCTGGACGGACTGGGGGGCCACGTAGCGCCGGTATGAGGGCCGATCGCGGATCCCCTTGACCGAGGCGCAGTTGGGGGCGACAATCGAGGCACCATGACACTCGAAGAGCTGCGCGAGCGTCGAGACGAGATCCTCGCCGCCGCGGCCCGGCACGGAGCTTCGAACATCCGGGTGTTCGGCTCGGTGGCCCGCGGTGACGCCGGACCGGGCAGCGACGTCGACATCCTGGTGCGATTCGCGCAGGGCCGCTCCTGGCGCGACCACGTGGACCTCTACGGCGAGCTGGCGGCGCTGCTCGGCTGCCCGGTGAGCCTCGTCACGGACCGGTCGGTGGCCTACTGGCAGCTCGGCCGGATGGCGCAAGAAGCAGTCGAGCTGTGAGAGCACAGACCATGCCCCTCCCGCCCCTCGCCTTCCGCCACGTCGTGATCGACCCCGACAATCCGCCCGACCCGCACTGCAAGGAGCTGGGCGATCTGACCGGTGACGGGCGGCCCGACCTCCTCGCCGCCAGCGCTTCCGGCGGTGGCCTGTGGTGGTATCGCAACCCCGGCTGGTCCAAGCACCGCATCGCCGAGGGCTCGTTCACCACCGACATGGCCGTCGGCGACATCGACGGCGACGGCTGCCTCGACGTGGTGGTCCCCGGCGACGCCGGGATGCTGCTTTACCGCAACCCGCGCGGCCGCGGCGGCGACCCGAGCGGGCCGTGGGAGGCCGTCAACCTGGGCGCCGACGGCGCGCGCATGCACGACGTGGAGCTGGGCGACCTCGACCGCGACGGGCGGCTCGACGTGGTCACCCGGCACCAGTCCGGGTTCGGGAAGATGATGGGCAATGCCGTCCACCTCTGGTTCCAGAACTCGCCCACCGACTGGCAGCATGTGAGCTTCCCCTGCCCCCACGGCGAAGGGCTCTGCGTGGCCGACGTGGACGGCGACGGGTGGCTCGACGTGGTCATCGGCGGGCGTTGGTACCGCAATCCGCAGGCCCGCGGCAGCACCTGGAGCGAGCACCTCTACGTTCCGGCCGACGCCTTCGACCAGGGCTGGACGCGGGGCGATACCGTGGTGGCCGTGGGCGACCTGGACATGGACGGGCGGAACGAGATCGTGATCGCGCCGGCCGAGGGCAGCGGGCGGCTCTCCTGGTTCGCCCCGCCGGCCGACCCGCGGGACGGGGGCTGGACCGAGAACGTGGTGGAGGCGCACCTGGACCACGCCCACGGCCTCGCCCTGGCCGCCATGGACGGCGACGGGCACCTCGACATCGTGGTGGCGAAGATGCACCAGGCCACGCCGCCGCAGGACGTGGCGATCTACCGGAACCTGGGCGCGGCGGCGGCGTGGCAGCGGGAGGTGGTGGCCAGCCACGGCTCGCACAACATCCGGGTGGCAGACATCGACGGCGATGGCCGGCCGGACATCTACGGGGCGAACTGGAACAACGGCGCGCCGGCGGGGGCGGCGACCGAGGTCTGGCTCAACCTGGGCGGTGGAGCGCCGTAACGCCCCGGCGTGTGCGCCGACACGCCCGTGTAATGGCATGATGGCCGCGCGCGGGCTAGAGTCGCAGCAGAAGTACCGGGGGGACCGGGGGAGAGCCGTCGTGACGTGCGATCACAGGGCGCGGTGGCTGCGGTTGGCGGCCGGCTTTTCCGGCCTGGCTGCGTTGGCGGCCTTCACCGGCTGCTTCTCAGCCGAATGCGGCACGCCGACCATTGGCGGCGGCAGTACCGACCTCGGGGGCGGCGGGGGCGGGGCGCCCGCTCTGGATGCCCACGGTCTCGCCGAGTTCATCTCGAGGATGCAGCCGGGCGACTCGCTGCTGGTCCCGGCCGGCACTTACGTGGTCACAGGTCCAGACGATGTCTTCCGCCCACCCAGCGGCACGGCAGCGGCGCCCATCACCATCCGCGGCGAGCTGTCCGGGCGACAGGGCCAGCGCCCCATCATCTCCGGGGGCAACAACCTGGCCGCCCTGATCCGGCTCCAGGGCGTCTCCTACGTGCATTTGTCGAACCTCGAACTGACCCACGATCCATCGGCCGTCTCGGAGGCCGCGTACTGCCGCGACGGCATCCTGGTCGACACCGGCCTGTGCCGGGGGATCGAGTTCACGAACCTGTACATCCACGATCTGGACGAGTACGGCATGAGCATCCAGGACGTGGATGACCTGACCATCACCAACAGCCGGATCGAGTACTGCGGCTTCGGCGCGCTCGGCGGGCCCGTCGGCGCGGCGGGTGGCTGGCGGAATGTGGTGGTTCGGGATTGCCGCTTGAGCCACAGCGGCCGCTACTACCAGGGCGCGTACGGCAGCACCCCGCACTCCCCTCGCCCCGCGGGACTCGCTACCGAGCCCTCGCAGGGACCGCTCCTGATTGAGAACACCACCCTGGAGCACAACCTCGGCGACGGGCTCGAGTCGCAGTGCCTCCACACCACCATCCACAACTGCGTGGTGGCCAACAACCTGCGCGACGGAGTGAAGCTCTCGGGCGACGACAGTACCGTGGTGAACACGGTGATCTTCGGCGACGGCGGCGAATCCGGTCCGACGCCCTGGTGCCCGGTCGTGATCTACACGCCGGCCGCGCAGTCGCGATTCAGCCTGATCAACTGCACGGTCGAGCGCTCGATTGCCGGCAGCTACCTCATGCGCGTGCAGCACGACACACCGGATGTGCCGCTGAGGGTCACGCTGCTGAACACGATCTTCTCCAGCCTCGCCGACAACACGCCGATCTTCGTGGGCCGGGCCACGACGTTGGTCGGGACGAACAACCTGTTCCACCTGCCGCAGACGGACCCGTTCCTGGAGCACGGTCCAACCGGCATCAACGCGGCGAACCTGGCCACGCTCGGCGCGGGGAACCGGACCGGTGATCCCCTCTTCCTGGCCCGGGGCGACAACTACCACGTCGCCGCCGACAGCCCGGCGGTCGACCACGGCACAGCCGCCGGAGCGCCGAGCGCCGACCTCGACGGCACCAGCCGCCCTCGGGGCGGGGGTGTGGACATCGGCGCCTACGAGCGGTGACCGGCCGGGCCAGGTGCGCCGCCCTACAGCGCCTTGACCACGGACGCGCCCGCGCCCACCGTCACCGTCTCCTCCAAAGTGAACCCGGCGAAGCCGTTGCCACGCACCCGCGTGCGCACCTCGCGGTCCGTGGGGTTGTGCACCTCCAGCCGCCACGCCTTCCAGTCCTTCGTGCGGGTCAGGCTGAGCACGATGTCCGGGTTGTCGCAGACGAACGGGTGCCCGACGGCCACCGGCTGTCCGTCCTCCTCGCCCCGCAGGCAGACATAGCCGACGCCCTGCTCCGCCGGGATCAGCCGCGTCTTCGGCGCGGCGCCCTGGAGCTGGTAGACCGCCGACCAGTGATCGTTGAGCCCGGCCACCGTGGCGCCCAGGTTGCCCGCCAGCGCCGCCGTGCCGCGGAGCGTGCCGGCGAACGCGCTGCTCTCCGCCTCCAGGCGCAGCAGGTAGCGCTGCTCCAGCACCTTGCCGCGCCTCGCGTCGATCCGGTACGTCGGCGCCGCCGCCAGCCCGTAGTCCGCGACGACTCTCGCCGCCAGCGCCGCCGGGTCGGCCGCCTTGCGGTGCATCCCCACCAGCAGGACCCGCGCGCGGAGCTTCGTCCCCGCGGGCAGGACACCGGGCGCCGCCTTGATCCCCACCTCGTAGTTCACCCCGTCGCCCGAGAGCACCAAGCCCGGCTCCAGGCTGAACGCCGCGAACGAGCCGAACAGCGAGTTCAACAAGCCCAGCCAGTCGCCCGGCTCGAACGGCCACACCTGCACCGGCTTGCCCGCCACCGGCCCCTCGTCCACGACCTTACCGCCACAGACGATCCGCCGCTCCTTGGCCGAGAAGGCCAGCGCCGCGCCGAGGCTGGCAACGAACGGCTGTTCAGCCTTCACCGCCACCTCGTGCAGCAGCTCGAACTCCTGGTCCCACAGGTAGGCGCTGATGCCGTCGGGTTTGATGGGGTAGAGCGACACCCGCGCGGCCGTCCGCAGCCACTGGCTCGGCTTGACTGGGAAGAGCGTGCTCCAGACGTGGATCACCGGCTGGGCGTCCACCGGATAGACCCCGTCGAGCACCCTCTCGGCCACCAGGGCCTCGCCCGACGCCACTACGCGCGTGGGCCGGACGTGAGGCGAGCCCTCCTGCCCGGCCACCACCCCGCGCGACCAGCCCATGCTCGGCGGGCGCTCGCCGTTGACCATCAGGTAGGGGTTGAAGAACACCTGCGGATGATTCTCGGGCGACCCGTCGTAAACCATCGAGCCGACGCCCAGCTCCTTGTCGAAGACGAAGCAGCCCACCGGCCGGACACGTCCCACCCACGGCCCTTTGTCGGGCATCACCGTGTCGCCGCCGTAGCCGACGAAGGACGGCGAGCCGTCGGGCCGCACCTGGCGGGAGTCGAGGAGCTGGTTGTTGCGGTCCGCGCACTGATTCTCGCGGAGGAGCCAGTTGTCGCACGTGATGTCGCGCCCGAAGGCCTGGTGCCCGGCAGTGTCCACGGCCTCCACCCGGATCGCCTTCTGCCGCTCGCGACCCAGGCTGCCCTCGTAGGCGAGCTCCTTGGCCCCGTCCGACAGGAACCGGCGAATCAGCGTATCGCCGTCCCACAGCGTCACCTCGCGCAACCCCACGGCGGAGGTGACCCTGAGCTTCAGGTCCCACTCCGTCATCACCGGGTTCCATGGGTTGCCCTGCGCGTCGGTGTCGCCGCGCGGCATGGTCAGCTCGATCACCGGGCCGTTGGTCACGCTGGTGCAGCCGAAGGACGGCTCGCCGGGGAAGAGGTGCCGCCCGCAGCGGCCGTCGCGGGTGTTGAACATGCCGTCGAGCTGGCGGATCCCCTCGGCGCCGATGACGTTGACGAACGCCGTGCCGGCGCTGACCTCCGCCATCTCCGCTGCGCTCTGCATCAGGTGCAGGGCGATTGGCTGCAGGAACTGCCCGCTCCGCGCCTGGTAGGCATACGCCGGCATGGCCCGGTCCACCACCCGGCCGCCGGCCTGGGTGACCACCGCCATCGTGTTGCAGTCGCGGGCGTCGCCGGCGGGATAGGGGTTGTGGGCGAAGTCGTACCAGCCGCTCGAGTTGTTGAACCCGAGCAGGCCGTAGAGCCAGGTCTGGTCGGTGATCACGCTGGGCGTACGCGTGGAGAGCCGCTTGCCGCCGGCGGCGAGGAGGCGCTGCGAGGGAAGGGACAGGTAGCGGCCGAAGGCATACTCGTGGTTGCCCTCGTCGTTCTGGTAGGTCACGCCGGGGAGCGCCAGGAACGCGGCGTCGGAGAGACGCCGGCAGTCTTTGCGGAGCGCCTCCCAGCCGCCCGGCTTCAGCTCCGCCAGGTCGTCGAGGAAGACGATGAAGTCCAGCCCGGCGGCCTTCGCCGCGGCCACGTACTCGTCGGGCGTGGACTGGCCGGTGGAGTACGCCGTGCGCGGGCCGATCGCGCCGCGGTGCAGTTTCCAAGCGGTGGTCTGCGGGTTGGGCGGGACCGCGCGCTTCTGCAGACTGGCCGTGGCCACCGCGTCGGCGTGGGCGGTGAGCCAACCCAGGCCGTTCAGATACCACTTCAGCAGGTCGCTCGGCCGCCCGTCGGTGCCCGTGCGGAGGTAGGTGTCGAGCACCTGCTTGTCATCGTCGCTCATCACCGGCCGGCTGAAGACGATGTAGCTGCGCAGGCCGACGTACGCCGCCCTGCCGTTGCCCAGCTCACGGCAGCCGGCCAGCGGCACGTTGTCGGCGAAGCCCTGCGGCCGGCTGAAGCGGTCAATCTCGTCCAGCCCGCGCAGCTCCGGGTCGGTGTGCGTGCCCTTGCCGGCCGACAGCGTGGTGGTCCAGCCCTCGGCGGGGAGGAACGGCAGGACGCCGCAGTAGCTCTCGAGGTCCACCGCCGCGGGGTAGAGCACGCCGCGCACGCCCTCGCCCCACGGCCCGGCGACCTGGTCGGTGAAGCTGAAGGTGTCGGTGCCCCACGGGCTGATGTTCTTCGTCAGCTCCTTGACCGGGGTGAGCTTCTCCCACAGGATCCGCGTGCCGAGGCGGCCGGCGAGGTACTGCGGGAGCGTCATGAAGCTGAGCACCTGGTCGGCCTGCTGGGTCAGCATCACGCCGCCGCCCGCCTGCACGTAGGCGAGGAGCAGGTCGGCGACGGCCTCGTCTTCGGGCAACACTTCGAGCCGCTCGGGCAGCCCGACGAGGAGCACGGCGCGGGCGCGGCCCAGCACGTCGGGGGTGAGGTTGTCCCAGGTCTCGAAGGCGAGCTTCGGGTAGCCGGCGTCGCGCAAGGCGTCCTTCCACATGTCGGGGAGCGCCTCGCGCTCGAGGCCGACGAAGAGGAGCCGGTCGGGCTTGCCGCCGCTGGTGTCGGGCTCGGGGCGGAGCAGCGCGAGGTCGTCGAAGTACCAGGTGCCGGCGTGGGCGGCGCGCAGCTCGACGAGGACGTCGCGGGTGCCGGCGGGTACATCGAGCTCGGCTTCGAACTGCGTCCAGCTCCGGGCGGCGGGGAGCGTGATGCCGCGGTTGCCCTTCTGCACGCCCTTGCCGTCCTCGATGCCGATGAAGCTGAGCACGGCCTGGGCGTCCTGGTCGGGTGCCCGATACCAGACGGAGAGGTGGTTCGGCCGCTGCGCGTCGTCCGTGACCTTGACGTGCTGGGCCCAGCAGACGTAGACGCGGGGCTGTTCGGTGATGCGGATGCTGGCGGCGGCGAGCCCGGTGTGGTATTCGACGGCCTCGATCTCGCCGCGCGCGAAGGCCTGCCCATGGTCGACAAAGGTCCACCCGGCATAGGCGTTGGCGGCGGCGGGTTGCTCGAAGCCGGGGTTGCCGATCAGGTTGCGCTCGGCGTCGTCGGCGAGGGCGGCGAGGGGAAGGAGGGCGAGGAGGACGAGGGCGCGCGGCATGGCAGGCTCCACCGGGCCGGTTGGGCGGCGGCGGCGGAACTCCTGCGGCGGCCGGTGTGGCATAATGCGGGAGCAACGGCGGCGAACATGAGCAAGGACCCTGACGAGGCCCGCACGGTCTACACCATCGGCCACTCCAACCACCCTTTGGAGACCCTCCTGGACCTCCTCCGGGCGGCCGGGATCGAGGCGCTCGTGGACGTCAGGTCGCAGCCGCGGTCAGGCTACTGCCCGCACTTCGATCGGGAGCCGCTCGAAGCCGCCGTCGCGGCTGCGGGGATGCGCTACGTGTTCCTCGGCAACGCGTTGGGCGGCAAGCCGCAGGACTCGGGCTTCTACGACGAAGCAGGTCACGTCCTGTACGACCGCGTGGCCGAGACGGAGGGGTTCCTGCGGGGGCTCGAGCGGCTGGAGCGCAGCATGGAGCGCTACCGCGTGGCCGTCCTGTGCGGCGAGGAGGATCCGGCCCACTGCCATCGCCGGCTGCTCATCGGACGGGTGCTGCGGGAGCGCGGCGTCGCGGTGCGTCACATCCGCGGCGATGGCTCCGTGCAAGACGAAGAGGACCTGCTCGCCGCGGAGAAGCTGGGCCGGGGCGGGCAGATGTCTCTGTTCGATGACGAGGAGGACGCGCCGTGGAGGTCTACACGATCGGTTTCGGGCAGAAGTCGGCCGCCGAGTTCTTCGGCCTCCTGAGGCAACACGGCATCCGCCGGCTGCTCGACGTCCGGCTCAACAACACCTCGCAGCTCGCCGGGTTCACCAAGAAGGACGACCTGGCGTTCTTCGTCCGCGAGCTGTGCGGGGCCGAGTACGTGCACGAGCCGCTCCTGGCGCCAACGCAGAACATCCTGGACGCCTTCAAAAAGCAGCACGGCGACTGGGCCGACTACGAGCGGGCGTTCCTGGTGCTGATGGCCGAGCGGCGCGTCGAGGCGCAGTTGGAGCCGGCCTCCTTCGAAGTGCCCACAGTGCTCTTGTGCAGCGAGCCGACTGCCGACCAGTGCCACCGGCGGCTGGTGCTGGAGTACCTGGACGGCCGGTGGGGGAACTTGGTGGTCAGGCATCTGTAGGGAGCCCTCAATGCTGGAGGCAGAGATCATCTGTGTCGCGCGCTCGCATATGAACCTCGGATGGTGCGTGGCCGGGCTGCGCACCGACGGCGAGGGCTGGATTCGCCCAGTCAATGAGGACATGGAGGAACCACTAAGGCCGGATCAGATCAGGCTGGGCCCTGGTCGATTGCCGTACGTCGGCGACGTCTGCCGGGTGCCGCTCTTGCGGCCGTTGCAGCAGCCGTACCAACCAGAGAACTGGCTAGTGGGACGGCAACCGTGGCGGCTTGTCAGGGCATGGACCGCTGAAGACATCGCGCTCTGCATCGAGTGCATCGAGTCCGGCCCGAACCTGCTGGATTCGCCCGGGGACAGCGTTCCCGCTGCGGCCGTCTGGGGTCAGGCAGTACGCGCATCCCTAGCGATAGTGGCGCCGAAGGATGCCGAGTGCTATGTCCGGGAGCGTGACGGTAGGCCGAGGATGCTCTTCGCTCTTGAGGGTGTGGATTACGACCTCGCCGTCACTGACCCGGTCTGACGGGACAGAATCGAGAAGCTCCCGGCTGGTGGCGCCCTGCTAAGTGACTTGGTCGAGCCGGGAAGTGGCTACTTGCTCACGATCAGTCTGACCCGGCCCTGGGAGGACAGGGACCGCTGTTACAAGCTCGTGGCCGGGGTGGTGGTCCTGCCGCCGGGTTGGTGACGGCGACCGGAGCGGGCGCACGCCGTGCGCCCCTGCCGCATCACCCGGTCCGTCATCGGCCGCCGATGGGGCCGGGGCTCAGCCGAAGTCGCGGCGGAGCGGCGGGTCGAACCAGTCGCGCACCGCAGGGGAGCACCAGGCGACCACCAGCGGCGCCCAGAGCGCGCCGGGGAGCGGCACCAGCCCGGCCGCCGCGCAGAGCAGCACGAGCTGCAGGACCCAGGCGTGGAACGAGCCACGCCGGAGCAGCAGAGTCGTCGCCATGAAGATGCCCGCCGCCACCAGGAGCACGAGCGGCGGCAGGAAGTCAGCCGGCGGCGCGTCCGGCCCGGCCCGCCACGTCCGGCCGCCGGAGACCGCCACCAGCCCCAGCAGCAGCCCGCCGTGCAGGAGGTTGAACGCCGCCGCCCAGCGCACTGCGGCGGGGATGTGGACCCTCGGCTCCCACGTCTGCGACTCGGTCATTGCCTTCATCCGGGCGCCGCGCCCGCCATGTCCCAGACCGCCGCACTCGCCTCGCCGGTCTTCAGACCCGAGCCCGTGAGCACCGCCACCAGGTCGGTGGCGGGCGGCACGGCGCCGTCTCTCAGGAGCCGCCCGGCTGCGGCCACCGCCGTGGCGGCGGTCGGCTCCACGTAGAGCCCATTCTTGGCCAGTCCCTGCCAGGCTGTCAGGATCTCGGTTTCGCTCAGGTCCACCGCCCGGCCGGCCGTGGCGCGCAGGGCGGCGGCGATGGCCTCGCCCCGCGGCGGCCGGCGCACGGCGATGCCCTCGGCCAGCGTCGGCCGCACCGCCGCCCGGGCCGCGGACAGCACCGGCAGCTCGGCGATCACCCCGGCTTCGCGCAGCTTGCGGAAGCCCTTGAGCAGGCCGAGGAGCAGCGTGCCGTTGCCCACGGGTGCAACCACCGCGCCGGGCGCGCGCCAGCCGAGCTGCTCGGCGATCTCGAAGGCGGCGGTCTGCGTCCCCTCCAGGTAGGTGGGGTCGAACACGTGGCTGGCGTAGACACAGGCTTCCGCGGCGTCGAGCACGGCTTCAGCGGCGGCCTCGCGCGGCCCGGCCACGCGCACCACCTCCGCGCCGCAGGCGGTCATCTGGCGAGTCTTGGCGGCGGCCGTGGAGGCGGGGCAGTAGATCCCGCACCGCATCCCGGCCCGCGCCGCGTAGGCAGCGAGCGCGGCGCCGGCGTTGCCCGAGGAGTCCTCCACCACCGCGGTCACGCCGGCGGCGTGGAGGCGCGTGACCAGCAGGCTCGCGCCGCGGTCCTTGAACGAGCCGGTGGGCGTGAGGTGGTCGAGCTTGAGGAGGATGGTGCGACCCTGGAGGCGGAGCTCGGCGAGCGGGGTCCAGCCCTCGCCGAGGGTGACGGGCGGATGCTCGGCCAGGACATGGCGGTAGCGCCAGAGGGTGGGCTCGGCTGTGACCTGGGCGGCGTCGAACAGTCGCGGGTTGAGGCTGTCGAGCAATCCGCCGCAGTCGCAGAGGCGGCGGAGGGAGTCCCAGGGGTACACGCGGGCGCAGGCGAGGCAGAGGAAGGTGGTGTGCATGACGCCCGGTTCGCCAACGGGCACCGCGGTGCCTGCCAGCGCGGTTGGGAGCTGGGCGTGTTATTATAGTTCTCGCCCGTGCAGTACAATAGTTGTGCCAGCGAGCCGCGCTATGGGAGCGGGCTACCATAGCGCTGGCTGCTCGCGGCGTTGTTGTAGGATCCCGCCCGTGCGCTACAATAATCGCGCCTCCGGACCCGGCTATTGTAGCGAGCTACAATAGCGAAGCGGAGCGCGAGGCGTTATTGTAGTCGTGGCCGTTGTACTATAATAACGACTTCGAGGCAGACGACTGACGGGGTGGAGCACCAGCATGCGAGACTTGTCGGACCGGTCCGGTCGCTACGTCAACCAAGCCACCGGCTACCGTGCCTTCATCCCGTCGCCGTTGCCGCCGGATCCTCCGCTGGCAATCGATGACGAGCTCCTGACGCTGCTCTCCGAGGCCGACCAGGCGCTGGCAAGGCTGGATGCGGCGACGGAGTTCCTGCCCAACCCCGGGCTGTTCGTCCTCATGTATGCCCGCAAGGAAGCCGTCCTCTCGTCGCAGATCGAGGGCACGCAAGCCTCCCTGGCGGACCTGTTGGCGCATGAGGCACGGGTCGCGCGACCGGGTGACGCGCCGGACGTCGATGAGATCGCCAACTACCTCACCGCGATGAACCAGGGCTTGGCCCGATTGGCCGAGCTGCCGCTCTCGCTGCGCCTGCTGCGCGAGATGCACGCAACCCTTCTGCAAGGCGTACGAGGTGCGCACCGGTCGCCCGGCGAGTTCCGGCGCTCGCAGAACTGGATCGGTCCGCCCGGGTGCACCCTCGCCGATGCCTCCTACGTCCCGCCGCCGCCGCACGAGTTGGACCGCTGCTTGGGCGACCTGGAACGCTTCCTGCACGACGAGCGCCCCATGCCGGTGCTGCTCAAGGCTGCCTTGGCTCATGTGCAGTTCGAGACTATCCACCCATTCCTCGACGGCAACGGCCGCATGGGCCGGCTCCTCATCACCTTCTTCCTCTGTTGGCGGGGCATACTCCGCCGACCCACCTTGTATCTGTCGTCCCACATGAAGCGCCACCGCGCCGAGTACTACGAGCGCCTGCAGGCCGTTCGCGACGGCGGCGACCATGAGGGTTGGGTCAGGTTCTTCCTTCAAGGCGTACGGGAGGTCTCCGCCGACGGCGCCGAGACGGCGCGGGCTGTCCAGCGCCTCCGCGAGGACCACCGGGCCGTGGTCAGCCGAGCATTGCCGGGCGCGACGACCGGCCTGACGCTCCTCGACCATCTGTACCAGCATCCCTACGTCACCGTGAGCCGCGTCGCCGACGTCATCGGACGCACATTCCGTATTGCCGGGAAGCTGGTGTCGGACTTCGAGCGAATCGGGCTGCTCCGCGAGACCACCGGCCACGAGCGCAACCGCGTGTTCGCCTACGAGCCCTGCTT
>JACPDV010000702.1 GCA_016183835.1 Armatimonadota bacterium | reverse complement strand
GCCGGCCTTCGACACCACCTACGGGCCCGGCTACGTGGGCAAGGAAGACTACGACGCCGGCTGGCGGCTCGTCTGGCGCTACCCCACGCTGACCAACACGTGGGGGAAGTACCTGCTGGACGACGTGCGCTTCGCGGTGGACGCGTGCGGCGCGGAGGGCCTGTACATCGACTGCTTCAGCTACGGCTTCAGCCGCAACTGGGCGCGCTACACCTACGACCGCTGGGACGGCGCGACCGTGGACCTGGACCCGCAGACGCACACGATCACGCGCAAGTACGCCGATCTGAGCCTGCTGTCGAGCGAAGCCTGCGAGCAGGTGGTGCGCCTAGTCCAGGACAAGGGCGGCGCGGTGGTGGCCAACAGCGAGCCGGTCACCGAGAACCTGCGGAAGGTGCGGACCAACCGCTTCGTGGAGACCGGCAGCGGGGCGTACGCGTCGTGCGGGACGCACCTCTACACGCCGCTCGCACTAGGCTTCCCGTGGTACTCGGCGTCGGGTAACCGGGCGAAGGACATGGCGCGGTTCATCGCCGACGTGCGGGCGAATCTGCGGTACGGGGCGCTCTACTACTACTATGGCGTGCCGGATGGGCTGACCTACGGCTTCATCAACCGGATGTTCCCCTTCACGCCGCGCGAGCTGCACTCAGGCTGGCTGGTGGGCGAGGAGCGGATCATCACCAGCCGGTCGGGCGAGTATGGCTGGGGTGACAAGAGCGGGGCGACGGTCTACCACTTCGACACGCTGGGGCAGGAGACGGTGGTGCCGGTGGCGGCGAAGGTGGTCAAGGGGCAGAACGTGTTCGCGGTGACGGTGGGGAATGGGAAGTTGGCGATCCTGGAGCGGAAGGGGCCGGCTGACCGCTGACCACGCGGCAGGAGCCCGGTTAGCGGTAGCGCTCCGCCTGGACGTTGAACATCGCGGCGTAGAGGCCGTCGCGGGCCATCAGGTCGTCGTGGGTGCCTTCGTCCACCAGCCCGCCTTCGTCCAGCACCAGGATGTGCTTCGCGACGCGAACGGTCGAGAAGCGGTGCGAGATGAAGACCGACATCCTCCCCGCCGTCATCTCCTCGAACGACTTGTAGACCTCGTACTCGGCGAAGGCGTCCAGGCTGGCCGTCGGCTCGTCCAGGATCAGGATCGGCGACTCGCGCATGTACGCGCGCGCCAGGGCGAGCTTCTGCCATTCGCCGCCCGACAGGTCCTCGCCCAGGCCCATGAACTGCCGGCCGAGGTAGCACTCGTACTGGTTCGGCAGCCGCTCGATCACCTCGTCGGCGCCCGCCTTGCCCGCCGCCTGCTGCACCCGCGGCAGGTCGTTGACGCGCTCCACCTGGCCGAACCCGATGTTCTCCCGCGCGGTCAGGGCGTAGCGCACGAAGTCCTGGAAGATCACCCCAAAGCACTGTCGCAAGGCCTTGATGTCGTACTCACGCAGCTCGCGGCCCTCCAGCAGGATCTGCCCCTCGATCGGGTCGTAGAGCCGCGCCAGGAGCTTCACCACGGTGGTTTTGCCGGCGCCGTTGCGGCCCACCAGCGCCACCGACTCCGCTGGCCGGAGTCGAAAGCTGACGTCTTTGAGCACGTCGTGGTCGGTGCCCGGGTAGCGGAAGGACACATGACGGAACTCGATGCCCTCGGTCAGCTCCGCCGGTACCTGCCGCGTGCCCCAGCGCTCGGTCGAGCCCTCGGGCGGCCGCAGCGCGCCGTCGATGCTCAGCGGGTCGAGATCGAGCAGCGTGAAGAGGTTGCCGAGGAACAGCGTCTGCTCGTAGAGCTGCCCGCCCTGCGTGAAGATGCTCACCAGGCTGCCGCGCGCCGCGGACACCGCCTGGGTGTAGAGCACCACGTCGCCCATGCTCAGCACGCGCGCCACGGCGCGAAGGGCCACGTAGATCCAGATCCCCGCCGCGCCGGCGTTGCCCAGGAACGAGAGCACGAAGTTGACCGTCTCGCGCCGGCCCTCGAGCCCGCGCTCCTGGAGGAAGAACTTGCGGCAGTAGAACCGGAATCGCTCGAGGAAGGCCTCGAGCAGCCCGAAGACGCGGATCTCCTTGGCCGGGTCGCGCTGCCCGGTGAGCCAGGTCAGGTAGAAGCGCAGCCGGCTGTCCTCGGCCCGCGCGGTGTTCATCGCCCAGCGGCGGCGGGCGAAGTAGCTCGAGGCCACCATCTGCGGCGCCGTGGTGACCGCCACCACCAGCGCCGCGACCCACGACAGGCGCACCAGCAGGCCGATGAAGGTCAGGAGCGTGATCAGGGTCTGGACCAGGGAGAAGAGCATCCAGACCAGCGTCCAGGCGCTCATCATGGCCCCGCGGGTGGCGTTTTCGAGCATGTCCAGGTTCTTCGGGTTCTCGAAGAAGACGATGTCCAGCTCGCCGCACTTGCGCATGATCAGGATCTGCGTGTGCTGCTCCACCTGGAACCTGAGGATGCCGGTGAGGGCGTTGCTGAACGCGCCGAGCCCGCCCTGGAGGACCCACAGACCGGCGAGGTAGAGGATCAGGTGGGTCAGGCGCCGGCTGTCGGCGGCCGTCGCCCCGGTGGCGGCGAGATGGGTGATGGAGTCGATCACCAGCTTCGTGAACCACAGCACGGCGGCGGGGAAGAGAGCGCTGACGACGTTGAGCACCAGCAAGGCGCTGGTCAGCCCCGGGCCGGCGTCCCAGACGAGGTGGAAGGCGCGGGGCACGGAGACGATGACCTTGCGCGCCTCGCCGACGACGAAGCGCAGCCGGCCGAAGACGGAGAGCGGCTTGTCGTCGGGTGGCGGCGATGGTGGAGGCTGCACAGGGAGGCTCCGCGCGGGCGGGCTGTTCGGGGCTGGGGGCCGGCGACCTTCAGGTCGGTCGCGCTGGTTCGCGGCCGGTCGCCCGCGGCTTGGATGAGCTTGTCACCAGTCGGATTGTGGTACTATAATGCCACACTGACAGGTAACGCAGATGAGACAGATCACCCGCGACCGGCATCTCACGCCTGAAGAGGCTGCGGAGTACGATCTGATCCGAGCGCAGGTGGCCGAGGAACTGCCGGAGTTGGTCGCCCGGCACCACGCGCGCATGGAAGCCCGGGAGCAACTGCAGGAACTGCTCGGGCAACTGAAGGCAGCACGTGAAGCGCAGGGACTGAGCCTGGCCGACCTGACGGCGCTGACCGGCATGGACCGGTCCGCCCTCTCGAAGCTGGAGACCGCTCAACGCCCCAACCCGACCATCGAAACTCTCGTGCGCTACGCCGAGGCGGTGGGGAAGCGGATCGCGGTG
>JACPDV010000705.1 GCA_016183835.1 Armatimonadota bacterium | reverse complement strand
GTTCAGCACCGGCTGCATGTCGCCGATCCCCGATGTGGTCGCCACCACCGCGTCGGCCTCGGGCAGCACCACGCAGAACTGCCCGAACGCCCCGTCGCCGCGATAGGCCTGGCACTTCGACCGCCAGAACTGGTAGCCGTAGCCCTGACACCAGTCGCTCTCCGGATCATCGCCGTTGGGCACGTGCTTGCGGGTGGCCTCGGCGACCCAGCCCGCGGGGAGGATCCGCCGCCCTTCCCACAGCCCGTCGTGCAGGTAGAGCTGTCCGAACCGCGCGATGTCCTCGGTCTTCAGGTTGAGCCCCCAGCCGCCGGTGTTGATCCCCCGCGGGCAGGACTCCCAGAACGCGCCGGTGATGCCCAGCGGATCGAGCAGCCTGGGCGTGAGCCAATCCAGTACCGTCTGTCCGGTGAGGCTCTGCACGATGGCCGAGACCAGGTACGTGGCGCCGCTGTTGTAGAGGAAGTGCGTGCCCGGCTTGTGCTCCACGGGGCAGGCGAGGAAGCTGCGGACCCAGTTGCCGTCGGTGCTCCGGACCACCGGGCCGAGCGTGTCCTCGGCATGCCCGGTGGACATCGAGAGGAGGTGCCGCACGCGCATCGCCGCCAGGTTCGGGCTCACCGGGTTCGGCAGGTCCTCAGGGAAGAACAAGACCACCGGATCGTCCGCGGTCAGGAGGCCCTCGGCGATGGCGAAGCCGGCGGCGGTGGACGTGAAGCTCTTGCTGAGGGAGAAGAGCATGTGCGGATCGGCGGGTTGGTAGGGCTCCCACCAGCCTTCGGCGACAACGCGTCCGTGGCGGAGGAGCATGAAGCTGTGGAGGGCGTCCAGGTGGGCGTCGGCGTGGTCGAGGAAGGCGAGCACGGCGGCGGACGGGATGCCCTGCGACTCCGGCGTGGCGCGCGGGAGGGACATGGCGGATGGCTCCGGGGGTGAAGGATAGCCGAGCGAGCAGAGCGTGTCACCCGTCAGGTCAGTGCACCAACAGCAGCGCCGCCGCCGCGCCGTCGAACGGCGCCTTGAGCGCGCGTCGCGCGCCGCCCTCGACCGTGCCGCCCGCCACGCCGTCGCCGCCCGTGGCGTGGAACCACGTGACGTCGAGCGCGCCGGCCGCGGCGGTCAGGTCCACCGTCACCTCCCCGCCCGCGGGCAGATAGACCGCGTACTCCCGGCCCGGGTCCGCCAGGCACCAGCCGGTGGAGGCCAGCTCGCCGTGGGGCACCGCCCGGCGCAGGTCCATCCGCTCGGCCACGCGGAGGGTCTGTCCCAGCGCGTCGCGCACCGGATCCCAGCGCGGGTCGGTGTCGCGCGGGCGGCCGAGGTGGTCGGTCCAGGTTCTGGCGCCGGTCGCGAGGTCCCCGGCGATGTGGTAGGGGTCCATGAAGAGCGGGTTGCAGCCGCGGAGGAAGCTCTTCCACACCCAATCGACGTTGCCGCCGAGGCCCCACAAGTGGTCGGTGTCGTTGAGGATCACCTTGCGCCCGTCGGCGGGCGGCGGGTCGTCGCGCCAGCCGCCCTGCGGGTTGGGCGAGATCCACTCGGCCGGGCTGTCGAACAGCCCCTGGTTTGTGCCGGGGGTGGCACGGTGGTACTGGAACGTCATCCCCACCGGATGCTGCTTCGGCAGGCCGCGCTCGTGCTCGTGGATCAGCCGGATGAGATAGTATTGCCACTCCGTGGAGTAGGCGCCGCTCTCGTTGACGATCTCGTAGAGCACGTTGTCCAGGTCGTCGAGGGTGTCGAGCACCTTGCGGACGTACACCTCCTGGAGGGCGGTGACCGCGGGGATCGCCAGCGTCTGGATCTCGGTCCCCCGGCCGTCGTGGTTGGGGTCGCCGTCGATGCCGTTGACGTTGTTGCGGGCGTTGAAGGGGTGGCCGTCCCAGCACCAGGGGGCGTCGGAGGCGTGCAGCCCGTGGCCCTCGAAGAGCATCACCGAGACGTAGATCCCCCGCTCCCCGGCCATCGCCACCCGCTGCCGGAGCCGCTCGAAGTAGGCGGGGTCGAGCTGCGCTAGGTCGAACCGGGGCTTACCGTCGAGCGCCTCGCCCGGCCCGGTGAGCGGCCAGGGAAAAGGCGTGGCGTAGGTTGTCTTGCCGCCGTAGCCGTAGCGCGTCAGCTCCCAGTGCCACAGGCGGATGAAGTTGTGGTGATGCTCGGCGAGGAAGTCGAGGTGACGCTCGTAGTCGAAGGCGGTCGGTGGGTCGGTGGGACCCATGTCCTTGAGGTTGCTCCAGGTGTGCGCACCCACGAGGTAGACGCAGCGGCCGCTGGGGTCGGCGAAGTAGCGCGGATTGTCGGCCGAGACGTGCAGCGGCCCGGGCGCCGCGCCCACGGCCAACGCCACCAGTCCCAGTCCCGGCGTGAAGGTCACCATGCGATCTGCCCCGGGCGGCTGCCGCCCTGAGGCAGATCCGCCATGCGGCGGCGCACTCCTGCCGGTTGCCCGATCACGGGCGACGCCCCAACCTGACGGCTGGGCAGCCCGAGAGCGCGCCATGCTCACCGCCGAACAGGTGGCCTTCTACCACGACAGCGGCTTCGTCCGTGCGCCGCAGGTGTTCGCGCCGGAACGGATGGAGGCGCTCGCCGACGAGCTCGATCGCGTCACCGACGCGTGGGCCGAAGAGACCCCTGGCTGGGTCGGCCCGTGGCGGCGCGTGTACATGGACGAGGAGACCGAGCGCCGCTCCACGCTCGTGGCCGCCAACGATTTCCACATTCACGACGGCGCGTGGCTGCAGGCGATCTTGGACCCGGCCATCCTCGACTGCGTCGCGCAGCTCCTCGGCCCCGTGATCGAGCTGCACCACACCACGCTGCACCACAAGCCGCCGCAGACGGGTCACCCCTTCCCCATGCACCAGGACAGCCCGTTCTACCAGCACGCCGACGGGCGCTACGTGGACGCCCTGGTTCACCTCGACGACACCTGCCATGCCAACGGCGAGATCCGCTTCATGCCCGGCTCGCACAAGCTCGGCCACCTGGAGCACGTGCTCGAGACGGCCGACGGGCCGTGCACGCCGCACTTGCCGACGGACCGGTACAGCCTCGCGGACACGGTTCCCGTGCCGGCGCGGCGCGGCGACGTGGTGTTCTTCAGCATCTACACGATCCACGGGAGCTACATCAACACCACCGACCGCATCCGGCGCATGGTGCGGGTGGGCTATCGCGACCCCAGCAACGCGCAGATCGGCGGTCACGCGGTGGGGCAGCCGGGGCTGATGCTGCGCGGGATGCGGCCGCGGGTGGCGGTCATGGCCTGACCGGCCCGCCCGGCGATGGGCCGGGGTCTACTGCCCGATGGCCTCTGCAACCGCTTCCAGATAGTCGTTCACTGGCATGCCGTGCGCCGCAGCCAGCTTCCGCAGCGTCTCCAGTCGTGGTTGATGCTCACCCCGCTCGATCCGGCCCACTTCGCGCGCCGAGACCGCGGCGATGTCCGTCTGTCGCAGACTGTGGCCTATGCGGACGAACCGGATGGCGGCCCCATAGCGTTGGTCGGCCAGCAACGCAGCCTGCTGCAACTTGGCCAGCCGCTCTGGGTCGAGACGCTCCAGGAGTTCGTCAACTCCCAACTGAATGTCGGCGTCGGGCCACTCAAGGTAAGCGCCGTACCTCTCTACGATGGGCTGTCCGGAACCGTGCGGGATCGCAGAAAGCGGAACTCGGAGCGGCGGCTCTAGGGAGCACAAGCAGACTTCCAGTTGGTCTCCGACGACTTCGGCTTCCGCGATCAGGTGCTCGCCCACGCCGCGGCTCAGGGCATACAAAACCCGTTCACGTGTTGCCGGGTCTCGGTAGTACAGCGCCTTGGCGAGCAGCTGTTTGGCACTCACACTGAGTAGCGCGCTCGGGCTGTTCGTGTCGTCGCGCAGCAGCCAGCCGGCGATCTTGTCCCGGTGCGTCCACAACGCCCCCAGGGCGGTGCCAACCGACGACGCCGTGGCTAGTACGATGACCGCTCGCTTGCCAGCTGCCAGCCAGGTATCGACTGTGGGCAGATCCTCCGGAGGCGTCACGTCCGGATCCCTATTGAGGACTGCGATCTCGGCGGCGTTGCTCATCGGTCTTCACCTCAACGTGGAACTGCCCCAGCAGCTCTTCGCGGTGGTCGACCACCAGCGTGCGGAGCACTCGTTGCTCCGACGCGTCTGACCGGTGGTCTCTTGACCAAGCCTTCACACCGGATAGGACCAGCTTGCGCTTGGTGGTCGCCCGAATGTCGACCATCACTTCCCATTGGCCAACCTTGACGGCGTGGAAGTGCGGCGGGGTGTGGTCGTTGGGCCGGAACTGCAGATCCAGGCCCTCGACCTCGAACGCCTGCACACGCCCCATCGGCTGCTCCCGTCACCAGCGTGCCCGAAATAGGACATTACGTCAAGAGCTATGGACGGAAAATGTCCGATCTCCGCTCTTGACACACCGGCGATTCCCGAAAGGCCCTCGCGCCGCTTCGTCGAACCCCGCCCCCAGGAGTCCACCCATGGCCGTTCGCCTCGGTTTCGTCGGCACCGGCGGCATCGCCAACCGCCACCTCACCTGCGCCAAGGCGCACCCCGACATGGACATCGTCGCCACCTGCGACGTCGCCCCCGACCGCGCCAAGGCCGCCAGCGAGAAGTACGGCGGGAAGCCCTTCTCCGACTTCCGCGCCATGTACGACGAGGTCAAGCCCGACGCCATCGTGATTTGCACGCCGCCCTTCGCCCACGGCGACATCGAGGAGGAGGCCGCCCGGCGCGGGATCCACTTCTTCGTCGAGAAGCCCGTCGCCATCAGCATGGCCATGGCCGGCCGCGTCCTCGCCGCCGTCCGCGAGTATGGCGTGCTGGCGCAGGTGGGCTACATGTTCCGCCTCGCGCCGCCCATCATGAAGGCGCAGCAGATGCTCTCCACCCGGCCCATCGCCATGGTCCAGGCGCACTACTACATGCCCGGCATGCCCGCCAACGGCTGGTGGGCGAAGCTGGAGCTCGGCGGCGGGCAGCTCGTGGAGCAGGCCACCCACATGCTCGACCTCGGCCGCTTCCTCGCCGGCGACGTGAAGAGCGTGATCGGCAAGACCAGCCGCGTCCGCGACTGGACCCCGCCCGCCGGCTACGAGATCAAGGGCCTGGCCGCCTACTGGGAAGGCATGGACATCCCCGACACCACCGCGCTGATCCTGGAGTATGAGAGCGGCTCGATGGGCACCCTCTCCTGCAGCCTCGTGCCGCAAGTGAGCTGGGACAACGGCTTCAAGGTCGTGGCCGAGAACGCGCTGGTGACCATCGACGGCGCCAACGTGCGCTGGCAGAACGAGGCCGGCCCGTTCGAGGAGGCGGCGCCGGGCGACTGGCCGAGCCTGGTGCTGATCGATTTCGTCCACGCGGTGATGAACGGCGGCAAGACGACCGTGCCCTACGAGGAGGGCGTGAAGTCGCTGGCCGTCTCGCTGGCCGGCTACGAGTCGGTCAACCGCGGCCACCAGCCGGTGGAGCTGGCGGAGATCCTGCCGGCTGGTCTGTGATATCGGAGGTTCAACACAGAGACACAGAGACACAGAGTCCGGACCGGGCCCGGTATCCGGATCCTCTGTGCCACTGCGTCTCTGTGTTGAGATCCTCCCGACCGCGTGGACTCGCCCGGCCCCGACAGCATGCGCTGCTGGACCCATGCTGACGGCTGAGGGCGAGATCCATGCACACCATCGCCGCCGACGGCCGCCTCACCCGCGACGCCGCGGAGACCTTCACCCGCGAGGGCTACCTGATCGTCGAGGACCTGTTCACCGATGCCGACCTGCAGCCGGTGATCGACGAGATCATCGACGAGGTGGACCGCCGCGCGGGCGAGCTGGTGAAGTCGGGTGACCTGTCACAGAGCTACGCGGAGTACGGTTTCGAGCACCGCCTGGCGCACATCAGCGCCGAGACCGACAAGCTGGCGCGGGCCATCTGGAACGGCATCCTCGACGGGCCGGCGGTCTTCCACCTGATCACCCACCCGCGGCTGCTCGACCTGGCCGCCACCTTCTGCGGCGACGAGATCATCGCCAGCAGCGTCTATCGCCTGCGGCCGAAGATCCCCGGCTACGCCTACGGCGCGGTGCCGTGGCACCAGGACAGCGGCTACCTGGAGCCGTTCTGCGACGATGCGCTGATCCTCACCGTCTGGCTGCCGCTGGTGGACGCCACGCGCGAGCGCGGCTGCCTGTGGGTCATTCCGCGGGCGCACCGCGGCGGCGTCGCGCCGCACCGGGTACACGCCACCAAGTCCTATCTCGAGATCCCCGACGAGGACCTCCCGCCAGGCGAGTGGACCTGCTGCCCCGTGCGCAAGGGCGGCGTGTTGCTCCTGACCAACCGTTGTCCCCATGCCAGTTTCGACAACGAGACCGACATCGTGCGCTGGAGCATGGACCTGCGCTATCAGAGCGCGGCGCTGCCGACCAACGCGCCCATAACGCGCCTGCCGGGCGATGCGGTGCCGGGCGACACGGTGCCGATCGCGTGCTACCCGCCAGAGGCGGACTTCCTGGTCCGCAGCCGGCTGCGGCCCGACGAGGTGGTGAGGGACCCGGCGGAGTTCCAGCGGCTGCGGCGGGAGCACGAGCAGCGGCCGGTGAGCGACCGATGGGGGAAGTGGTGGGAGCGGGGACAGACGCCGCAGAAGTAGTCTGACCGCTTGCGGACCAGCATTGACAGCCCCAGCGCGACAGCCTACGCTTGGCTTGCAGCGGCCGCTGCTCGGAGAGCCGCATGGAACGCGCGCAACGCCTCTACACCCCCGAAGAGTACCTCGCCCTGGAACGCGCCGCGGAAACCAAGAGCGAGCTGTATGAGGGTGAGATCGTCGCCATGTCCGGTGGCACGGCCCCCCACGCCCTCATCGCCGTGAACGCCAGCGCGAGCCTCGTCGTCCAGTTGCGGGCGCGCCCCTGCCGGGTCTACAGCAGCGATCTGCGCGTCCGCCTCGCCTCCCGCCGGTCGTACTTCTACCCGGACGTGAGCGTCGCTTGCGGCGACATCCAGTTCGCCGATGACAAGCGCGACACGCTCCTCAATCCGCTCCTGGTGCTCGAGGTCCTCTCCCCCTCCACCGAAGGCCTCGACCGTGGCGTGAAGTGGGGCCACTACCAACTCCTGCCCTCGCTCCAGCACTACGTCCTGATCGCCCAGGACCGGATCAGCGTGGAGGTTTTCACGCGGCAGGAAGGCCAGTGGGGCTACGTCTGCTTGACGGAGCTCGATGCTTCAGCGGAGCTTCCCGCTATCAACTGCCGGCTGCCGCTGTCCGAGTTGTATGACAAAGTCGAGTTTCCGCCCGAGGAGTCTCTGCAACCCGCCTCGCCTGAGGAGTAGCCGTCATGCCGTCCGACTCCGACCCGACCCGCCGGGAGTTCATCGGCGCCGCCGTCGCCACCGGAGTGGCCCTGTCCGGCCTTGCCGCCGACGACGAGCCCGCCGCGCTCCCCCAGGTCACCATCTGCGGCCACACCATCCCCCGCATGATCATCGGCTGCAACCAGATCGGCGGCTGGAGCCACATGTGCCGCAACATGACCCTCGCCATGACCGACTGGTTCACCACCGAGCGCGTCACCAGCTACCTCCAGGACTGCGAGCGCGCTGGGCTCAACGTCTGGCTCACCTACCCGGACGCCAAGCCCATGACCGCGCTCAAGACGCTCTGGGCGCAGGGCTCGGCCATCCGGCCGTACTTCCTCGGCACGCTCAACGCCGATGGCAACCTGTCGCGTGACATCCTGCAATACAAGCCGCTCTGGTACGTCCATCACGGCAACGTGACCGACGACCTGTTCCGGGCCGGGCAGCACGAGAAGGTGCACGACTTCGTCAAGCAGGTGCACGACCAGCTCGGCATCCCCGCCGGGATCTCCGCGCACAATCCCGACTGCATCAAGTACGCCGAGGACCACGGCTGGGAGGCGGACCTCTACCAGTGCTGCCTCTACTACCTCACCCGCCCGCACCAAGAGGTGCGCGCGAAGCTCGGCGGCGCGCCGCTAGGCGAGATCTTCCTGGATACCGACCGCGACACGATGCTCGGCGTGATCCGGCAGGTGAGCAAGCCCTGCCTGGCGTTCAAGATCCTGGCGGCCGGGCGGCTGTGCGACAGCGATGCGCAGATCGAGGAGGCCTTCCAGCACGCGCTGACGGGCATCAAGCCGGGCGACGCGATCATCATCGGCATGTGGCCGAAGTTCAAGGATGAGCTGAGCCAGAACGTCGCGCTGCTGCGCAAGTACGGGCGGACGGGCTGAACCGGCGCCTGCCTTGACACGCCGACGCGCCGCTGCTACCACGCCTCCAGGCGCGGACCATGCCGCCGTCGCCGCTCTATCCGCCGGCCAAGGAGCCGCCCCCATGCGCGATGACACCCAAGGCTACCAGTACCGCGCCGCCTTCGGCGCCTGGATCAACGACATGCGCACCGAGCCGCTGCCGCTCGAGAACTGGCCCGCCCCGCAGTTCGACGACGCCACGCTCGAAGGCATCGGCCGCGCCCTCGATGTCCAGGCCGAGGCCGGTTTCAACCTGCTCGACGTGTGGGGCCTGTTCGCCACCTACGGCTGGCCGCCCGACCTCAAGAGCGCCCTCACCGACGAGCGCCGCCGCCGCATCCACCAGGTCCTCGATGCCGCCCACCAACGCGGCGTCGGCCTGGTGCTCGGCATGGGCGTGTATAGCTGGGGCTACGACCGCATCATCGAGGCCGACCCCGGCGTGCGCGGCAAGAACCCCGACGGCTCGCCCCATCCCCACGCCATGTGCGACGCCAACCCCAAGGCGTTCGACTACGTCACCCGCATCCTCGACTTCGTCCTCGAGCAGTTCGACTTCGACGGGGTCCACCTGGAGTCGTGCGACCTGGGTTGCTGCATGTGCCCCGAGTGCGCCGGCGGGCAGGGCAAGGTGGCCTACAACGTGCAGCTCAACCGGAAGACCGCCGACTACCTTCGCGGCCGCTGGCCGGACAAGATCCTCTACGTCATCCCCATCAGTTGGATCCCGCCGCTGACCCACTTCGATGCCGAGCAGAAGGCCTCCATCGTCGAGCTGAGCGGGCACATCGACTGCTTCATGGACCAGGGCCACCGCGGCACGATGGTGGCACCGGCGGAGCGGCCGGAGTTCATCAAGAACCTGGACTGCGCCTATGGCACCTCCGGGGGGATCTGGCTCTATCCCGATGCGCGCTGGGACCGCACCGGCTACTTCCTGCCCTACCCTCGCCGCACCGGTGCCGCCATCCGCGAGCACTACGACGACGGTGCCCGGGGCTGCATGTTCTACCAGGGCCCGATGATCAACCCGGGCACCGAGATCAACGTCGCCGTGGGCGGGCTGATGCTCCGCGACCCGCACCGCAACGTCGAGGAGGCACTGGCGGAGGCCCTCGACCACTACTACCGGCCGAAGACCGACGCGGTGAGGCGCAAGCTGGTCGAGATCTTTCAGTTGGGTGAAGAGGGCTACTTCGGCCAGTGGGTGGAGCAGCGTTTCCTCGATGCCCACCACGCGCCGGCGCCAGGCGAGTTCATGTTCGATTGCCACCTCTTCGGCACCTGCCCCGGCCCGGCGGCGTATCTCCATGAGCCGTTCCTCGACACCGCAGGCCGGGTGGCCTACGGCCAGGCGTTGCAGGAGATCCTGCGCCAGGTGGACGCGCTGCCTCCCGGCGCGGCCGATGCCGAGCGGCTGAGCCGCATCCGGCGGTCGGTGATCGTGACCCTGATGCTGCTCAACACCGTCGCCTACGGTAAGGGCGAGAACCAGGTGATGGGATGGTGAGCGACCTGCCCCTGCGGGCCGAGCACTCGGACGATGAAGCCGCGTTCGACTCCGGAGGGCGGCCGCCCGGCACGGTGAACTGGCCCTTGCCGTTCCTGCTGTGTTGAGAAAAGGAGTCAGGCTACTTTTCCGTGAGCACCGACCAGAGCACCCACGGCGCGCGGGTGATGGTGGTGGACGACACGCCCACCAACCTGCGGATTCTCGTCGCCCTGCTGGCCAAGCACGGCTACGCGGTGCAGGCGCTCACCGACGGTCCGGCAGCGCTGGCCGCCATCGAGGCGGACCCGCCCGACATCCTGCTCCTCGACATCGACATGCCGGAGATGGACGGCTTCGAGGTCTGCCACCGCCTCAAGGCCGACCCCCTGCTGGCCGAGATCCCCGTCCTCTTCATCAGCGCTCTGGACCACGTCGACGACAAGGTCCGCGGGTTCGAGGCCGGCGGCGCCGACTACATCACCAAGCCGTTCCAATTCGAGGAGATCCTGGCCCGCATGAACGCGCACCTGGAGCTGCGCCGGTACCGCGAACAGGCCGTGGAGGAGGCCCAACTCGCCACCATCCACGCCCTGGTGGCGCTGGCGGAGTCGCGCGACGACGCCACTGGCAAACACATCCAGCGCGTGCAGCTCTTCTGTCGCCTGCTCGCCGAGCAGATCCGCGCCGAGCGCCACGCGGCCGAACCGATCAGCGACAACTGGCTCGACACCCTGACCCACGCCAGCCCGTTGCACGACATCGGCAAGGTGGGCATCCCCGATAGGGTGCTGCTCAAGCCGGCGCGGCTGGACCCGGTGGAGTTCTCCGTGATGCAGACCCACGCCGCCCTCGGCGCCGCGACGCTCGAGACCGTGCGGCGGCGCTACCCGCGGAGCGACTTCATCAACCTGGGGGTGGAGATCGCCGGGTACCACCACGAGAAGTGGGACGGCACCGGCTACCCGGCGAGGCTGGCGGGCGGGGCGATCCCGCTCTCGGCGCGGATCGTGGCGCTGGCCGACGTGTACGATGCACTCCGCTCCGAGCGCTGCTACAAGCCGGCCTTCCCCCACGACAAGGCCAACGGGATCATCCTGGCCGAGGACGGCAACCACTTCGACCCCACGGTGGTCCGCGCCTACCGCAAGCTGAGCGGGCGGTTGGCGCGGGTCTACGACGAGATGTCAGTCTGAAAAAGGGGTCAGGCTACTTTTTCGCCGGCCGGCGACGTGGTACAGCTTGGGGCGCGGCGGCCCGCCTCGGGCTCCGCGCGGGAGTAGGGCGGCGTGACGACGATCCTGCTGGCCGGTCTCGCGCTCCTGGCCGAGCCGGCGCCCTTGCTGGTCGGCGGCCATGCGCACGGCGCCGACAACATCGCCGCCCTGGCCGAGCTCGGGCTGGGCAACTTCGTCTGGATCCCCAAGGTCGGCTACTCCATGGGCAACACCCCGTGGGACGCCGGACACGACGTGCTGGCCGACGTGGATGCCTGCGTGCGGGCCGGGCTGCACTTCATGGTCAGCCAGCGCCGCGGGCTGGGCGAGGCCGTGCGGCCAGGCGGGTTCGAGTTCGGCGGCGACTGCTCCGGCGACCTGCACGCGCCCGCCACCATCGCCGAGATTCGGCGCCGCGCCGGCGGGCTGTTCGCTGGCCTGCACGCCGAGGAGCTCGACGCCGACCTGGTGCAGAGCGCGATCCGGCCTAGCTTCCGCAGCCGCCTGCCGGAGCTGTACGCCTACACCGACCGCGCCGGCGGCCGCGCGGCGTTCGAGGCGGAGCTGACCCGGCAGCGCGACGCCGCGCACGCCGCCGGGGCCGCCTACCTGCCCAACCTCTGCGTCACCCACCACGCCTGCGGCTTCCGCACCGGCGCCGACATGGTGGTCGCCGAGCTGCTCGAGCACCTGCCCACCACGGAGCTGCAGCTTGCCTACCTGCGCGGCGGTGCGCGGCAGTTCGGCCGGCCGTGGGGCGCCTGGGTCTCGCCGTGGTACTGGGGCCAGGTGCCGTGCGACGACAAGGCCACCTGGCCGGTGCCGCAGGCCCAGCCGGGCGGCGGGCACACGGCCGCAGAGCTGCGGCGCGCGCTCTGCCTGGCCTGGGTCTCGGGCGCGCGGCTGCTCACGGTGCAGGAAACCGAGCCGCTGCTCTCGCGCGTCGACGGCCGCTGGCGGCTCGGACCGTGGGGCACCGTGCTCAAAGCGTTCTGCGACACGGTGCGCGAGCACCCCGGGCCGCTGCAGCCGCTCGTGCCGTTGGCGCTGGTAGTGGACGCCGACAACGGCTGGGCGCCGGCGCACCTGTGGGAAGACTGGAACGAGACCGAGTCGGTCTGGGGCAAGCTGTCGACCGACCGCTCGGACGCGATGCTGACCGGCTTCCTCCAGGCGCTCCTGCCGGGCTTCGGCCGCACGCGCGAGGCGGTGACCGCGCGCCGCGACGGCTATCCCGGCGCGTTCTGCGCCACGCCGCTCGGGCCGTTCGACATCGTGGCGAGCGACTGCGCCGGCCACGCGCTGCGCGGTTACCAGGCGGTGGCGCTGGCAGGCGAGGTGCGCTGGACCCCATCGCTCCGCACGGCCCTGGCGGACTACGTGCAGGGCGGCGGGCGGGTGCTGCTCAACGCCCTCCACCTGCGCGACGGCGAGCGGCTGGTGCAGGACGAGGCGCTGCTCGGCGTGCGGCTGAAGGCCAGCATCCGCGCCGCGGAGCGGATCAGGCTGGCCGTGCCGGTGCCGGGGCTGCAGAGCGAGTACCGGGAGCCTTGGTTCGCCTTCGTGGAGGTCGAGCGCACGACGGCCGAGGTGCTCGCCGCCGACCCGGACGGGCGGACGATCCTGACCCGGCAGAGGCTCGGCGCCGGCGAGGTGTGGCTGAGCACGCCCGAGTACCTGCTGGCTGGCTACGGCGACCTGCGCGCGCCGCTGCGCTTCGGCCAGGAGCTGCTCGGGGCGCTCGCACCGGCTGGCATGGTAACGATGTCACCCGCGGCGGATCTGTCGTGGATCGCGGCACGGCAGGGGGCTGAGCTGGTGGTCGCCGTGGCCAACGGTGCCGCAGAACCGCGCAGAGCCACCCTCACGGTCGCCGGACAGAGCGAGCCGCTCGAGCTGCCGGGCGGGGCCACGGTGCTCCTCCGGCGGCCGGCGCGGTAGCTGGACCTCGCGTCTCTCACCGCCTACAATGCCCGCGCCGCGAGACGCACCATGGCCCGCTCCCTGCTCATCCTCCTGACCGTCGGCGGCTGCCTGCCGCAGGCCTCCGCCGCGCCCGGCCGCTGGCAGGTGGCCACCGCCGAGGAGCTGCTCCGCGCCGCCTCCGCCATGCCCGCTGACGGCGGCACCATCGTCCTTCAGCCCGGCACCTATGCCATCGACCAGCCGCTCCGCTTCACGCGGACGAATCACGTCAACCTGGCCGGCAGCGGCTGGGACACCACGCTCCACCGCCGCGGCGCGGGCCATGCGGTGGTGTTCGAGGACTGCGGCTTCTGCGAGGTGCGCGACCTGATGATCGTCGGCGACATCGCCGCCGCCGACGGCTGTGGGGTGGTCTACGCCGGGCAGTCGAGCTCGAACAGCATCGCCCACTGCCGCATCGCCAACTTCGCCGAGAGCGGCGTGCGCTACGACGGCGACCCGAAGGCGCCGCAGTCGAGCAACACCATCCGCGACTGCCACTTCATCGACAACGGCGGCGACCAGCTCGCCAGCCACCACAACAACGACTTCTACCTTGACGGCAACCAGTTCGGCGCGCACCAGCGGCAGGGCGATCGCGCCCCGCGCAGCGGCACGCTGCTCGACCACTCGGCCGCCGGCACCTACAGCCGCAACTACCACTGGGGCAACCGCGTCGCGCTGCGCCTCGGCGCCGGGTCGCACTTCAACCGGATCGAGAACAACCGCTTCGAGCAGAGCCGGGAGACGGGGATCCTGATCGGCGATCCCGACGGCAAAGAAGGCGTCTACCTCAACATTCTGCTGGGCAACACGATCCACACCAATTCCGAAGGGCAATCCGGCGCCGTCCCGGCGGTGGAGGCGCATCACGCGGTGGACTTCACCTTTTGCGCCAATCAGGTCTTCAGTTGGGACAGCAACCACACGCGGCACCGTTCGTCGCTGGTGCTCGGCCCCGGCTGCCGGACGTGGATCGTGAAGGACAACATCCTCCGGCACAACGCCGGCCCGGCGCTGGTCTTCGACCCGGAGGCCGGGCACATCGTGAAGGACAACCTGGCGGACTGACACCTTACGGATCCCCGGCAGCCGCCCTGCCCACCTCACCCCCAGCCCCTCTCCGCAAGCGGCTCAGCCTGTGTCATTGTTACTGTGGCGGTGGTGGAGACACCGATTCCGGCGACATGGTGTGCCACTGGCGGCTTGTCCGCCAGTGTCCGGCCCGCCCTCAACGGCCCTAAGCAGCCACCCCGAGTGGTTGTCCAGCGC
>JACPDV010000704.1 GCA_016183835.1 Armatimonadota bacterium | reverse complement strand
GCTCGGGCCCCTTGAACTCCGGATTCGAGCCGCTGATCAGGTCCAGCAGCCCGTCGACCACCCCGGCCACCTCTGCGGGCGTGAACGCGTCGTGCACCACCAGGCAGCCATCTTCCTCAAAACGCGCCAGCGCCGCCTCGCCCACCGCATCGTACCCGCGCACGCCGCCGATCGTCCGCTCGCCGGGATACAGCCCGGGCGGCGGCGGGGGGATCAGTTGGCGCCGAAAGAGGGTACTGGCTTCGCTCATCGGCTGCTCTCGGCCTTCGTCGCCTGCCGGGCCTGGTGCCCCCGGGCGCGGTCCTGCCGCGGCGTGTGCTTGGCCGTGTTCCAGTAGAAGTCGCGCGGCACGTCGCGCTTCTTGGCCGGCGTGGCGCAACCCAGGATGTAGGCGCGCCGCGGCTCGTCGGAGGTGTTCGGCCCGGCGTAGTGGAACGTGCGCGACGGGTGGATGGTGGCGCCGCCGGCCGGCAGTGGGCAGGGCACGGCGCGAGACCAGTCGAGGTCGGGATGCGGGTCCACCTCCAGCCCGTGGACGCGGGGATCGTTGTTGATGCTGTGGTGAGGATAGACCTCCCAGCGGTGGCTGCCGGGCACGAACCAGAGGCAGCCGTTCTCCACGGTGGCGTCGCCGAGGGGCATCCAGATGCTGATGGAGCGGTAGTCGAGGGTCGGGTCCCAGTAGGCCTCGTCCTGGTGCCACGGCGTGGCGGCGCCGAAGCGCGCGGGCTTCAGGATGGCGTGCTCGCCGGCGTAGTTGGCCTCGGGACCGAGGAGCTGCCGCGCGATCTCCACAGCGTTGGCGCGGTAGAGGCTCTGCGCCAGCTCCGGCGCGTACCGGCTGGGGCCGAGGATCTGCGGCAGCACCTCCACGTCGCCCTCCTGGTCCGCGCCGCCCAGGTCGAACTGGTTGCCCTCCTCGCGCCCCGCCTTCTCCGCGAACAGCCGGTCGTAGACTTGGGTCATCCACGCCAGCTCCTCGGGCGTGGTGATGGCATCGACGGAGACGAAGCCGTACTCGTGGAAGTGGGCGACCTGGTCGTCGGTGAGCCGCACGGTCAGGGCGGACATGGCGTTCTCCGCGGGGCATTGTGAGTCGCAGGCGCGCACGTGTCAGTCAGGCGCGGTGCCTGGTGGTTGGTGGTTGGTCCGCGGAGTGGCGTCCGGCTCCCTCTCCCGCCGGGAGAGGGCCGGGGTGAGGGCTCAACGCGACCAGGTTGAAAGCCATTCCGACGCCACCGGTTCTGGTTTGGCAGAGAGACGCCCATGACAACCATTCGCATCGAGCCGACCGACGCGTTGATCCTGGTCGACGTGCAGGTGGACTTCTGCCCCGGCGGCGCGCTGGCGGTGCCCGAGGGCGACCAGGTGGTGCCCGTCCTGAACCGCCTCAGCCCACACTTCGCCACGGTCGCCGCCACCAGCGATCAGCACCCCGCGAACCACTGCAGCTTCGTCGCGCAGGGCGGGCTGTGGCCGCCGCACTGCGTGGTCGGCAGTCCGGGCGCCGACCCCCACCCCGACCTCGACCTCTCGCGCGTCGGCGTCTTCATCCGGAAGGCCTTTCTGCCGGAAGTCGAATCGTTCAACAACTTCGCGGGCGAGCCCGACCTGGCGGCCTATCTCCGCGAGCGCGGCGTACGGCGCATCTTCGTCGGCGGTCTGGCCACCGAGTACTGCGTCCTGAACACGGTCCTGGGCGGGCTCGAGCAGGGCTTCGCCGCGGTGGCTGTGACCGACGCCATGCGCGCCGTGGACGTGCAGCCCGGCGATGGTGATCGGGCGCTGGAGCAGATGCGGGCCGCCGGTGCCGTGCTCGCGGACTCCTCGGAGATCGTAGGTTAGGGATGCCCATCTCGTTCGAGCTGTCGGCCACCGATCCGGGTGGCCTGGCCCGCCGCGGCCGACTCACCACTCCGCACGGCGTGATCGACACGCCCGCCTTCATGCCCGTCGGGACGCAGGCCACGGTCAAGGCGCTCACCTGGGACGAGGTGGCCCTCACCGGCACGCAGATGGTGCTCGCCAACACCTACCACCTCTACCTGCGCCCGGGCGAGGACGTGGTGGAGCAGTTCGGCGGCCTGCACGGCTTCACCGGCTGGCGGGGCGGCGTGCTGACCGACAGCGGCGGGTTCCAGGTCTACTCCCTCGCCAAGCTCCGCCGGGTCACCGACGACGGCGTGACCTTCCAGTCGCACCACGATGGCTCGTCCCACACCTTCACCCCCGAGAGCGCGACCCGCACCCAGGAACGACTGGGCGCCGACGTCATCATGTGCCTCGACGACGTGGCCGGCTACGGCGAGCCGGCGCAGCGGATCGAGGCGGCGATGCACCGCTCGCTTGCCTGGGCCGCGCGCTGCCGCGACGCCCACGTGACCGATCAGGCGCTGTTCGGCATTGTCCAGGGCGGGTTCGACGAGCCGCTCAGGCGCGAGTCGGCGGCCGGGATGACCGCGCTGGATCTGCCCGGCTACGCCATCGGCGGTCTGAGCGTGGGCGAGCCGAAGGAGCTGATGCTAGAGACTCTCGCCTACGCGCCGTCGCTGCTCCCGCCCGACCGGCCGCGCTACCTGATGGGCGTCGGCTGGCCGGAAGACATCGTTGCAGCGGTGGCCGCGGGGATCGACATGTTCGACTGCGTCCTGCCCACCCGCCTGGCGCGCAACGGCACGGCGATCACGAGCGAGGGCCGGATCAACGTGGACAGCCCGTCGTGGGCACGCGAGGACGGCCCGCTGGATCCCGAGTGCGCCTGCCCGACTTGCACCAGTCATCCGCGGGCCTACCTCCGGCACCTGGCGCATGCCAAGGAGATCCTCGCCGCGCGGCTGCTGACGCTGTACAACGTGTGGTACTACCAGCGGCTGATGCGGACGATCCGCGAGGCGATCGAGGAGGGGCGGTTCGGGGCGTGGTCGCGGGGCTTTCGGTCGACGGTGCCCGGCGGCTGAAGCCGCGGCTACCATGCGAAGTCGGCCTTCGCCGACTCCGGATCCGGGAACCCACGCAGGTGGGTTTGGCACGGTTGCCGCGGTTTCCAACCGCCGGGTAGACGGCATGGTTGCCGCGGTTTCCAACCGCCGGGC
>JACPDV010000729.1 GCA_016183835.1 Armatimonadota bacterium | reverse complement strand
CGCCGTTCAAGAACCGGCTGGTCGCGTTCCGTGGTGCGTCGTTCAGCTACTACGAGTTCCGCCAGCCGGCGGCGGAACGGCTGGCCGACGCCGCCTGGCAGGCCAAGCTGGCCGCGGGCACCGCGCCGGACATGCCGGTCTGGACCCGCAGCTACCTCCTGCCGCCCGGAGTGCCGGTCCGCAGCGACGAATAGGGGCGCGGTTCAGCGCGCCCGGACAAGTTGCGGCACGAGCGCCCGCTCAGGGCGCCGCGTCGCGCCTCACGTGCGCGGCGTCGGCCGCGGCCAGTTCCCCCGCGTGCCGGCCGGCCGGCTCGCCCGCCAGCACCTGCTCGGCGTAGCGCCGCACGAAAGCCCGCTCGTCGTGCGCGTAGTCCTCGGCGATGTCGCCCGCCTCCACGCCCAGGGCCTGGAGCGCCTCGGCGAGGGCCAGGTCGACCTGCCACTGCACGTCGCGCTCCACCCGCCCGCGCCCCGCCACCATCGAGTCCTGGAACAGCGCCGGCGGCGCCGCGGGCCGCTCCGCGTGGTAGCTCTCCAACACCGCCACCGCCCCCGGATCGCCGATGCGGCCCAGCGCCCGGACCGCTGCCACCAGGGCGTCGGCCTGGCCCGCCGGGTCGGCCAGCACCTCCGCCAGGAGCGGCACGCTCGCCCGGTCGCGCAGCTTGCCCAGCAGCGGGATGGCCGCCACCCAGCGCGGCACACTGCGCACCGCGTACTCGGCCTTGCCCTCTCGCGACACCGTCCTCAGCGGCCGCCAGAGGTCGCGCGCCGCCAGCGCCTCGCGCAAGACCGACAGGCCGTCACGATGCTCCAACATGGCCAGGATCCCGGCCGCAAACCAGCGGGCTTCGGGCGACTCGGCGCGCAGCGCGGCCTGGAGCGCCGGCACCGCCGCCTCGCCGTGGACGAACAGCCGCCACGCCGCCAACCCGGGATCGTCGCCCGCCAGGTCCGCCACCAGCGCTTCCGGCGTGGCCTCGGGGAGCGCGCTCTGCCAGTCGTCGTCGATGCCGCCGGTCTCCCGCAGGGCCGCCTGCACCGCCGCTGCCGGCACCTGCCGAGGCGTGACCCCGCCGCGCGCGGCCAGCGCCGCCGCCGCGCCCGCCGCCTCGCCGACCCGCTGCATGTCGCGCTGCATGCGGAACAGCATGTGCGCGTCGTGGCTCACGCTCAGTGCCCGGCAGCCGATCACCAGGCCCTCCACGTCGTGCGGCAGCAGGCTGCGGTACGGCACGCCGTGGCGCATCATCCGCCACCAGTTGCCCAGGAACCAGCACCAGAACATCGCCTCCTCCGACTCGTTCTCGTAGTCGAAGGCATGGTTGTCGTAGTGGCACGAGCCGTAGGCGATCACGTCGTCGAAGGTCCGCCCCTCGGCCTGGTCGCGAAGCGTGACCGTGTAGTCGCCCACCACGTGGCGGCTCTGGCGCAGGCCGAGGAGCGGCGCGAGGTAGAGCAGCCGGGTCTCTGCGGTGACTCCTTCGTCGCGCCAGAAGAGCTGGATCCCGTGCCGCCGCGCGCGGGTCAGGTCGGCCACGTCGGTGGCGTCCACGTAGCCGGCGTCGAAGTTGTAGTGGTCGAGCCGCCCGTTGACCAGCCGGCCGGCGCTCTGCGTGTAGGCATGGTTGACCTGGTCGGCGGCGCGGCCGAGGACGAACTCCGCGCCGGCCTGGGCCGCCACGTCGCCGTCGCCGCTGGCGTCCACGCTGGCGCGCGCCCGGAGCAGCGTCACCCGCCCGGGCTGCACGGTCACCACACCCACCACGCGCCGGCCCTCCATCGCCACGTCGGCCACCACGGCGCCGAGCCGCACGTCCACGCCGGCCTCCGCGGCGAGCCGCTCGAGCACGATCTTCTTCGCCTCGGCGCTGAACCCGCGGACCTTGTCCGCGCCGCCCAGGGAGTCGGCCACCCGGCGGTTCTGCTCGTCCACCGTGTCCTGCAAGCCGCCGCGGACGCCGTGGTAGTAGCAGTGGATCCCGCCGCCCGTGCCGATCCCGCCGAGGAACCAGCCGGCTTCGAGGAGCACGGTGCGAGCGCCGAGCCGGGCGCTGGCCAGGCCGGCCAGGGCGCCGCCGGTGCCGCCGCCCACCACCACCACATCGGCGTCCTCCACCATCGGATCGGGCACCGCCTCCACCACGTGCTCGAGCGGCTCCGCGCCGGCCGAAGCCAGCATCCCGGCCTCGTGGCCGCGCTCCCACAACAGCCCGCAGGCGCGGCTCCCGTCCGCCCGGGCCCACCCGCCGCCCGCCAGCACGTTGCGCAGCGTGGGATGCTTCACGCCCGGCTGACTCAACCGCGAGCCGGTAAGCGGCAGCATCGTGTGCCCGGTGTGCGACACCACGGCATCGCGCAGCCCCGGCACGCTCTCGCGCACCGCCCGGGCGATGCTCTCGACCGCCTGCCGCGACCGTCGCACCAGCGCCGCCGGCACCGCCAGGCCGTCGAACGGCGCGGAGCCGGCCATTGTCACGCACACTTCGCCCGGCCAGGTGGCGACCGCACTCAGCCGGAACCCGTCTACCTCGTCAGGCAGCCCGGTGACGTCGTCGCCGCCGAGCTGGAAGTAGACGGTGCGGGAGGCCGTGACCTCGTCCGCGTCGTCGAACGCGACGCCCGAGCCGCGGAACAGCACGCCGTCGGCGGTGGCGTCCACCACCGCGCCGGCGGCGATCACGTAGAAGCCGTCCTTCCCGCCCATCAGCACCCCGACGGCCCGGTCGCCGCGGCGCACCAGCGCGATCGGCACGGCGTAGTAGAGGACCCGCACGGCGGCTTCGGCCACCATGCGGTCGATCACGAGCTCGCAGCTCGGCGGGTCGATCCACTCGCCATGGGCGCCGCCGTAGGCGGTGACCTTGTCGCACACGGCCTGCGGCCGCGCGCCGGAGGGGTGGGCGACCTCGCCGTGCAGGGCGGTGGTGATCTCGTCGGCCAGGGTCACGCCGGGGGTGGCGAGGAGCGCGGAGCGCCCCGTGGCGGCGGCGGTGTGGGCCGCGGCAACGGCGGCGATCCCGCCGCCGACCACCACCACCTCGGCTTCGAAGCGGGTTTCGGCGAGGCGCTGGACACCGGTCATGGGAGGCTCTCCGCGGGTCGTCCGGATGGTACCAAGGAGTTGCGGGGCGGTCAACGAACGGGGATGCCGCATTTGCTCCGACTCCCTCTCCTTGCCCAGGAGAGGGCTGGGTTGAGGTCCTGGCCGGGCGTGGTCCGTAGGGCTCGACTGGACCTCGCCCTGCCCCCTCCTTGGCAAGGAGGGGGTACCGCAGCGCGCAGCCCGGAGTGACACCGCATGAACGTTTCCGCGATCGTCTGGCCCGAGCCGTGCAAGGTGGAGCTCGGCAGCGTCGAGCTGCCCGACGAGCTGGCGCCCAACGAGTTCCGCGCCCGCACCCACTGCAGCGGCGTGAGCATCGGCACCGAGCGGCTGCTGTGGGAGAACCGGCTCAGCTACGCCAGGTTCCCGATGGTGGTCGGCTACCAGGCTATCGGCACCATCGAGGCGGTGGGAGAGGGGATCGAGGACCTGCGCCCGGGGCAGCGGGTGATCTGGCGCTCGGGGCGGTTCAGCGGCGAGGCGGCGTTCCCCGTCTCGGGCTGCCACGCGGCGGCGGCGGTGGTCACCCGCTCGGAGGCGACGCCGATCCCCGACGAGCTGGACGACCTGCAGGGCAGCCTGTTCGTCATGCCGTGCGTGGGCTACCACGGGGTGGACATGGCCGGCGTGCGCTACGGCGAGCTGGTCGCGGTGCAGGGACTGGGGCTGATCGGGCTCGGCGTGGTGGCCGCCGCGCGGCTGCGCGGGGCGCGAGTGGTCGGGATCGACGTGTCGCCCGAGCGGCGTGCCGCGGCGCTGGCGATGGGCGCGGACCAGGTGGTCGATCCCGGCGCCGAGGACGCCGTGGAGGCCGTCAACGCCATCCAGGCGGGTGGGGCGGATGTGGTCTTCGAGGCCACCGGGTTCGGCCGGCTGCTCGATGCGGCGTTCGCCCTGGCGCGGGTCAAGGGGCGGTTCGTGTTCCAGGGCAACTACGGGGCCGACGCGCCGATCTCGTACCAGTTCATCCCGCCCCACGGCAAGCAGTTGACGGCGTTCTACCCCTGCAACGACGGGCTGCAGCCCTGCCGGCGCGCAGTGACGCAGTTGATGGCGCGCGGCGCGATCGACCTGCGGCCGGCGATTAGCCACGTGGTGAAGCCGGCCGCGGCGGTGGACATCTACCGCGAGCTGGTGGACGGCAGGGGCGCGGCGACCAATGCGCTGGGCGTGGTGATCGACTGGCGGTAGCTCACGCCACCGCCTCTTCCAGCATGGCCGTGATGTTCTCCGGCGGCGTGCCGGCCTGGATGGCGTGGGACGGGCCGAGGATGTAGCCTCCTGAGCGGCCCAGCGTGGCCTTCAAGTGGGCCACCTCCGCCCGCACCTCGTCCGGCGTGCCGAACGGCAGCGTGTGCTGCACGCTCACCCCGCCCTGGAAGCAGAGTCGGTCGCCGTAGCGCTCTTTCAGGATCGCCGGGTCCATCCCGCGGGCGTCGAACTGCAGCGCCTGGAGGATGTCGATCCCCATGTCCATCAGCCCCGGCACCGCCTCCATCACCGACCCGTCGGAGTGGTAGATCACTCGCGCGCCATACTCGTGCACCACCCGGTTGATGCGCACGTGGTAGGGCTTCAAGTGCTGTTCCCACTGCGGCAGCGCCATCAGCAGGCCGTTCTGCCCGCCGATGTCGTCGGCGGTGAAGACCAGGTCGATCCCGCCGCCGCCGGCCTGGAGGCAGCGCTCGAGGTGCGCCAGGAAGAACCCGGTGACCCGCTCGAGCAGCGCGTGGCAGAAGTCGGGCTCCAGCGCCAGGTCGATGAAGATCTGCTGGAAACCGCGCATGTACCAGGCCGACTCGAAGACGTTGAAGTTGGCCAGCATCAGGCACCAGTCGCGGTTGGCGCGGATCTGCTCGGGGATGACTGAGTAGTCGAACCAGTCGGTGCTGGGCCAGCGGTGCGTGTCAAGATCGGCGAGGGTGGCGGCGCCGGCGAGGGGATGCACGTCGATCTCGGCATAGGCGTCGGCGCCGTAGCTCTGCGGGCTGCGGTGGACGCCCCACATGTCGGTGCCGGGCGGCAGCTCCGGCCCGACGTAAGCCGGCCCGACGCCGCGGATGTCGAGCAGCGGGTCGAGCACGGCGGACGGCGTGGTCTGGCGATGCTCCGCCAGCCAGGCTTCCCAGGCGACGTACGCCGGCCGGTTGATGCCGGAGCAGACGAAGGCGATGGGCACCCGGTCGGTGTCCTGGTGGTCGAGTGCCAGGCGGACGCGCTCGCGGTGGGATACGTCAGGTCGCACGGCGGCCGCCTACTCCCGCTCGATCGCGCAGCCCCTGGCCTGCGTCTGGGTGGGGCTCGGGTTGCGTCCGGCGATCAGCGCCAGGGCGGCCTCCCAGGCGAAGCGGTGCTCGACCCGGTCGGCGCGGCGGCAGTTGTCGTCGATGGCGCCGTGGTAGCGGAGCTTCAGGTTGCCGTCGAGGACGAACGCTTCGGAGTTGCAGCCCACGGCGTAGGCGTCGGCCACCTTGTTGTGCGGGTCCATCAGCACCGGGTAGCTGACATGGCCGTCCCGGTGGTGCTTGAGCCACAGGTCGACGGTGACGTCGCTGTCCGAGCTGATCCCGTAGAACGGCACGCCCTTGGCCTTGAGCCCTTCGTAGAGCGCCTGGATGCGGCGGTCGTACATGTGGACCATCGGGCAGGTGGGTGAGACCCAGACCAGGACCACCGCCTTGGCCTTGCCCTTGTGAGCCGCGAGTTGGAACGACCGGCCGCTGAGGGCCTTGAGGGTGAAGTCGGGCGCGGCGTCGCCGATGGCGAGGCCGGCCGCCAGGGCGGCTCCGCAGAGCGCGAGGAGGCCGAGAAGAGCGATACGCTTGGGCTTCAACATGCGCGATGTCCTTTCCACTCCCGGTGTACGATACCAGGGTAAGCCATTACGCCCCGGGGCGCGAGTAGACGCCATGAAACGCCGCCGCCTGATGACGCAAGTGTACCTCAGCTTCGCCGTGGTGGTGGTGTGGCTGTTCCTCGGCATGTCGGTCTACGCCGGCCGGCAGGTGCGGCAGTTTTGCCTGGAGCTGGTGGCCACCGACCTGACCGCGCGCGCGCACCTGCTCGAGGACGCCGCCACCGAGAAGCTCGTCCAGCGCGACGACGCCGGACTGCTGGCGCTCTGCCGCAGCCTGGGCGGGCGCACCGCCACCCGGGTCACCGTGATCCGGCCCGACGGCGTGGTGGTGGGCGATTCCGACGCCGATCCGGCGCGGATGGAGAACCATGCCGGCCGCCCGGAGTTCATCGAGGCGTTGGCGCGCGGCTCCGGCCGCTCGCTGCGCTACAGCCACACCCTCGAGCGCGAGATGATGTACGTCGCCATGCCGCTCTACCGGCAGACGAAGCTGGTCGGCGCGCTGCGCGTCGCCGTGCCCGTGGCCGGGATCCGCCGCACGCTGCTGGTGCTGCTGGGCAACCTGGCGCTGGGCGGGCTGGTCCTCGCCGGGCTGGCGCTGCTCCTCAGCCTGGCTCTGGCGCGGCGCATCACACGGCCCTTGGAAGACATGCGGCAAGTCGCCGAGCGGTTCGCGCAGGGCGAGCTCTACGCCCGGCTGGCGCTCCCCGAGGTCGCCGAGACGCGCGCGCTGGCCGCGGCGCTCAACCTCATGGCCGGGCAGCTCGATGAGCGGATCCGCACCATCGCCGCCCAGCGCAACGAGCTCGAGGCCGTGCTCGGGAGCATGCGCGAGGGCGTGCTCGTGGTCAACGCCGCCGAGCGGCTCGTGCGCATCAACCGCGCCGCCGCGACGCTCCTCGGGATCGACCACGAGACCGCACGCGGCGCCGCGCTGCAGGCCGCGGTGCGGCATCCGGGTCTGCAGCAGCTCGTCGCCGACACCGTCCAGCGGCGCACGCCGCAGGAGGCCGACCTGACCGTCTACCACACCGAGGAGCGTTCTCTCCAGGCCCACGGCACGCCCCTCGACGGCGGCGTGGTGGTGGTGCTCACGGACGTGACCCGGCTGCATCGCCTCGAGACGGTCCGGCGCGACTTCGTCGCCAACGTGTCGCACGAGCTGAAGACCCCGGTCACGGCGGTGCAGGGGTTCACCGAGACGCTGCTCGACAATCCGCCCGCCGGGCCCGAGGAGGCGCGCCGCATGCTGGAGATCGTGGCGCGGCAGGCGGAGCGGCTGGCCAACATCATCGAGGACCTGCTGACCCTCTCCCGCCTCGACAGCGGCGACCCGGGCAGCGACATCGAGCTGCGCACCACCGCGCTGGCGCCCATCCTCCAGCGCGCGGTGCAGGACGTGGCGCTCCGCGCCCAGGAGCAGGGCGTGCGCGTGGCGATGATCTGCGGCGAGGTGCAGGCGCGGGTCAACGACGCGCTGCTGGAGCAGGCGGTGGCGAACCTGCTCGACAACGCCATCAAGTACAGCCCCGCCGGCGCCGAGGTGACGGTCGAGGTGGACGAGGCGGACGACGGGCTGCGGATCACAGTGAGCGACCAGGGCTGCGGGATCCCGCCCGAGCACCTGCCGCGGCTGTTCGAGCGGTTCTACCGGGTGGACCGGGCGCGCAGCCGGGCGCTGGGCGGGACCGGGCTCGGGCTGGCCATCGTCAAGCACATCGCCCTCGTTCACGGCGGGAGCGTGGCGGTGGAGAGCGAGCTGGGGCAGGGGAGCCGGTTCGGCATCCATCTGCCGCGGGCGGAGTCCGAGTGAACGGTGGACCACGCCCTGCGGCTGATGCGTATGGTGTCCCCCGACTGGATATGGTGTCCCCGGACTGTGTCCCCGGACTGGGTGCCGATCTCGAGGGCG
>JACPDV010000727.1 GCA_016183835.1 Armatimonadota bacterium | reverse complement strand
GCACTGGCGGGCAAGCCGCCAGTGGCACACCACCCGGTCCACTCCGACGCCGGGTCCGAAAGTAACAATGACACAGGATGAGCCCGGGGGGAGAGGGAGTCGGACGGGGCGGACGCGGCCGGACTCAGTACCCCGGCACCGGTCCCGCCCCGCGCGCCCGGGTCGCCGGCCGGACCCGCTCCACGTGCGTGAATCCCGCCGCGGTCAGCGCCTCCAGGATCTCCTGCAGGTGCTCCTCGCCGCGAGTCTCCACCGTCAGGGTGGTCATCGTCTCCCCCAGCGCCGCCTGTCCGAACGCGCGGTCGTGGACCACCTCCAGGACGTTGCCCCCCAGCTCCGCGATCACCCCGGTCAGCCGGTGGAGCTGCCCCGGCACGTCCGGCATCACCGCCTGCAGCCGCAGCCGCCGGCCGTCCGCCGCCAGGCCGCGCGTCAGAATGTCATCCAAGCGGCTGACGTCGATGTTTCCGCCCGAGATCACCAGCACGGTCGGCCCGTCGACGCTGACCTGGCCTTCGAGCAGCACGGCCAGGGTCGCCGCCGCCGCGCCCTCCGCCACCGTCTTCTGCCGCTCGATCAGGGTCAGCACTGCCCGCGCGATGGTCTCTTCCTGCACCGCCATCAAGTCGTCCACGTGGCGCTGCACCAGCTCGAGGGTCCGTGGGCTGACGCGCTTGACGGCGATGCCGTCGGCGAGCGTCGGCGCCCCCGGCACCAGGGTCACCTCGCCGGCCGCGGCGCTCGCCCGCATGGAAGGGTAGGCTGCGGCCTCGACGCCCACCACCCGCGCGTGCGGCCGGGCGGCCTTGACCGCCGTGGCGATCCCGCCGATCAGTCCCCCGCCGCCCACCGGCACGATCACGGTGCTCACGTGGGGCACCTGCTCGAGGATCTCCAGCCCGATGGTGCCCTGCCCGGCGATCACCCGATCGTCGTCGAACGGCGGCACGAAGACCAGGCCCTTCGCCGCGGCCAGCTCCTCGGCGCGGGCGTAGGCGTCGTCGAAGCCCTCGCCCCACAGCATCACCTCGCCGCCCAGCTCGCGGGTGGAGGCGACCTTGATCTGCGCGGTGCGCTGCGGCATCACCACCACGGCGCGGATGCCGAGGTGCCGGGCATGGTAGGCCACGGCCTGGGCATGGTTGCCGGCGGAGGCGGTGACCACGCCGGCGGCCCGCTCGGCCGCGGTCAGGGCGGCCAGGCGCACGTAGGCGCCGCGCTCCTTGAACGAGCCGGTGACGTGGAGGTTCTCGAGCTTGAGCCAGACCTCGCCGCCGAACCAGCCCGACAGCACCTCGGAGCGGCGGCACGGGGTCGGCGCAAGGACCCGCCGGAGTGTCTCGGCGGCAACGACGATGTCGTGGGCGGAGATCACGGCGTGACGGGCAGCACGGTGCGGAAGCCGACGAACTCGTAGGCCTCGCTGGGCCCGAAGGCGTGGCGGGTGGTGGCGGTGGCGTAGTCGCGGACGTAGTTCCAGGCGCCGCCGCGGCAGACCCGGTCGATGCCGTCGCTGGGCCCGGCGGGGTTGCGGTGCGGGCCGTTGACATACCCGCGCCGGTCGTAGCGGTCGAGGCACCATTCCCAGACGTTGCCGAGCATGTCGAACACGCCGTAGGGGCTGGCGCCCTGCGGGTAGGCGTGGACCTGGGTGGTGCCGTTGCAGCGCAGGCCGCAGTTGAGGCGGGTCTCGTCCCAGCGGTCGCCCCAAGGGAAGGTCTGCCCGTCGTGCCCGCGGGCGGCCTTCTCCCATTGCGCCTCGGTGGGCAGCCGGCGCCCGCTCCAGGCGGCGTAGGCGTAGGCGTCGTACCACGTCACCGAGACCACGGGCAGCTCGGCGGCGCCGAAGCGCTCGAGCCGATCCTGGCTGAACCCGCGCACCCCGCGGGCCCACAGCCGCGGCGTGTGGTTCAGCTCGCGGGTGACGCTGCTGAGGTGCTCGGCGGGGTAGCACTGGCTGTGGTCGTCGGTGGCGGTCATGTAGTCGAGAAACACGCGGTAGGCCGTGTTGGTGACGGGGTAGAGGTCGATGTAGAAGGCGTCCAGCCAGATCTCGCGGGCCGGCTGCTGGTTCGGCTCGCCGCCGTTGCTGCCGCGGATGAAGGGTCACGGCGGCACGAGCACCATCACCGAGTCGTCGGCGCGGTGGCGCACGCGCACCGGCAGCCCGGTACGCGGCTCGATCTCGCTGGTCAGGCTCTCGACCAGGTCGAACAGCACCTGGCCGAACCCCGGCTCGTTCCCGCTGCGGTTATCCAGATTCCCGGTGAGACCCGGCTCGAGGCCGGTTCTGGTCGTGCTGATCGCCACTTTGCATACCTTTGCGACACGATTGGTCGACGTCACACAGCCGCGGGCTGGACCCACCCGCCGGCCGCGAGGCCCCGGGACGCCGCTGCGGTGCTGCTACGCCGCCGAGAACGTTCCTCCTCTCCAAGTCAAGACCTTCTCAAAGAAATCCTGGAACTCCCGCCGCAGGTTCCCGCGCCGGCCCGGGGAATCCCGGCGACAAGAGACCCCGCCATGCCGTCCACCGCCGCCATGATGCTCCTCCTCGGCTCCGTCGCCGCGCCCGACGTGCCGCTCTTCGTGCGCGAGGCCGCGGATGTCGCCCGGCCCGGCGCCGTGGTTCGCGGCGGCGTGCCCTTCCCCCGCGGCGCCCTCGCCGATGGCGACCACCTCGTGCTGACCGCCACCGACGGCACCCACCCCATGTGCACCACGCGGCCACTCGCCCACTGGTATGACGGATCGGTGAAGTGGCTGCTGGTCGACACCCGCGTGGACGTGCTGGCGGGCGGCCGGGTGGACCTGCGCCTGGCGCCCGGCGACAGCCCGCCCGGCGGACCGCCCGCCGTGAAGGTCGAGGACGCGGCCCGGACCATTACGTTGGACACCGGCGCGGCGCGGTTCGAGTTCTCGAAGGCCGCCTTCGGCGTGCCGGCGCGGGCCTGGGTGGGCAACGCGAGCGTGACCGATCACCCGGGCACCTTCACCTGCGACGTGGAGCACACGCCGCCCGGGCCGCCGACCGAGGAGAACTGGCTCCGCGACGCCGCCGGCGGCGAGCGGGAGCGGTTCGAGGCACTGCCCGCAGGCGACTACCGCTGCGAGGTGGAGCACGCCGACGCGCTGCGGGCGGTGATCAAGCTCTCGGGCTGGCTGGTCAACCCGGCCGGTCGCCGGCTGATCTGGTATGCCGTCCGCGCCTACGCCACCGCCGGCCGGCCGGAGCTGCGGCTGGTGGTGTCCACGGTCTACGCCGGCAAGCCGAAGGAGGACTTCATCCGTACGTTGGCGCTGACGTTCCCGCGCCTCTTCCCGGCGGCGGGCGCCACGACCTGGGCGCTCGGCGGCGAGACGCGCCACGGCGGCAACCTCGGACCGCCGGTGGACCTAGTCGCCATCGGGCCGGACAAGTTCCACCACCTGGTGCCCTACACCGCGGACAAGTCGGTGCGCTACACCGTGTCGCAAGGCGGCAAGGAGTTGGCCGCGGGTGCGGAGCCGGCCGGCTGGGCGCGCATCGCCGATGGCGCCGGCTCGCTCACCTTTGGCTTGCGCAACTTCGCGACGATGCACCCCAAGCAACTCCGGCTGACACAGCGCGAGCTGACCTGCTACCTGTGGCCCGAGGCGGGCGGCAAGGTGCTCGACCTGCGCCGCCGCAGCGATGAGGTCGACAACGTCTACCACTACGACCTCAGCCTCTGGGAGTACGGCGGCGAGGGCGTCGGCCTGACCCACGAGATGACTCTCTGGTACGGCCGGCCCGACGAGGATCCGAGTGCCCGGCTGACGGCCGACCTCCAGGATCCGCTCCGCCTCGAATGCAGCCCGCAGCTCTACGCCGACTCCGGCACCTTCGGCCCGCTCGAGCCGGCCGATCCGCAGCGCTACCCGCGCCTCGAGGGCTACCTCGACGTGGGCGTGGAGTGGATCCGCCACAACCAGCGTGCCTTCCGCTGGGACGGCATGATCGATTACGGCGACACGATGTTTCTGGGTTATGAAGCGCCGACGCATTACGGCTATCAGGCGCCGCAGTCGTGGGGCTCGCGCGGCTACGTGGGCTGGCTGTGCAACGACGGCACGCTGACCCACTCGCTCTTCCTCCACGCCCTGCGCACCGGCGATCCCGAGTTCTTCCGCACCGCCGAGGCGATGTGCCGCCATGTTACCGAGGTGGACACCTGCCACTATTGCGCCGAGCACCCGCGCTATGTCGGCGGCGGGCACCGGCACGATCAGCAGCACTGGGGCAACGGCGTGCGCGGCTACGGCACCGCCACCCACGGCGCCATCGACTACTACTGCCTGACCGGCGACGAGCGCACGCTGGACGTGATCGGCGAGTACACGCAACTGCACCTCGACGGCGACGGCGGGGAGAACGAGGACCGCATCGGCGGGCTGATCCGCGCCTGGGAGCTGAACGGCGACCCGAAGCTGAAGCAGGCGGCGGACAGCCTGGTCGCCGCCGAGCTGAACGTGCCCGCCGATCAGCCGTGGCCGTTCGTCACGGGGCAGCATTTCCGGTTCGTGTCGAACACCTCGGCCAGCCTGCTCGCCTACCTCTGGTGCGCGCCGCCCGCGGACACCGAGAAGCTCTGGGCGGCGGTGCTCAAGGCGATGGATTTCCGCGAGCGGACGTTCAAGAGCACCTGGGAGGACGCCGGCTACCTGGCCATCACGCTCAACTCGCTGGCGCTGTGGAAGACGGGCGAGGCGCGCTACGCCGACATGCTCTGCGGCCTGCTGCAGCGCAGCGCGGTGCCGCGCACCGTCGAGGCGGCGCCGGACCTGCTCCCCGGGCTGCGCGCGGCGAGCTTCGAGACGATGGTGGCGACGGCGCGGCAGTGGGGGGTGAACAACGTCTACATCTTCAACATCCACCAGCTCTGCTCGTTCCCCTACGCGGAGGCGGCCTTGCGGAAGGCGGGGCGCGACGAGGCGGCGGTGTGGGCGTTCCAGCGGATCGGCAACCAGGCCGAGCCGTTCGAGGAGGTGCTCCGGCCGCAGAGCATCGGCCACGAGTTCGGGTTCCTCTACCAGGGCAGCCTGGCGCACGGCTCGCCGAGCGACGTGGGTGGCGGGCGCTCGGAGCTGGTGTTGCTGGAGGACGGCAAGCCGCTCGGCCCGGCGCATTCGTCCCACGCCGACATCCGCAAGCTGGGCGAGGGGCGCTGGAGCCACTGGGGCTCGAACATGGTCTGGTTCTCGGCCTCGGACAACAGCGATCCGCGGACGAACGGGAGGGAGTACAAGGTGGTGTACAAGCCGGCGCCGTGAGGTGGCACCCCGCCGAAGGCTCGCTCAGATCGTGTCTGCCAGGCTCTCCCAGAGCTGCTGGTCGTAGGCGGTGAGGCGGTCGTCGATGAGGGAGTGGATGCGCGCGTCGCAAAGATCTTAAAGGCAAAACCAGTTTCAGTCGGGCCGTATGTGTTAACTGGAGGGGAACTTCCCGCGGCAACAGTTGTTGATGCAACCGCACG
>JACPDV010000107.1 GCA_016183835.1 Armatimonadota bacterium | reverse complement strand
CCGTTCAGCTCCGGCATCATGACGTCGAGGATGACGAGATCGGGCCGCTCCTGATCGATCACTTCGAGGGCTTCACGGCCGTCGTAGGCCTCGAGCACGTCATAGCCGGCAAGCTGCAGGTTGTGGCGGATGGCAAGCACGATGAGTCGCTCGTCGTCAACGGCGAGGATGCGCTTCTTGGCGGCCATGCGGGCTCCCCACGATCATCCATGGGAGGAAGAATGCGCGGCCATCCTAGCACAAGGCGGGAGGCGGCGCAACCCTCACGGCTGGCACGCGCCCACGGCCGGCCGGACCCGCGCGGACACCCGCTCGCCGCGCAGATCGCGCCCGCCGTTGCCCGGCACGATCCGGCCGGCGCCGGCGCACGGCGAGCCGCGGCGCAGGCGGCAGCCGTCCGGTCCGGTGCCCGGTGCGAGCAGCAGCGGGTCGGCCAGAATCGCGTGGGGATCCTCCGGCCAGCCGGTGCGATCGCCGAAGTGGGCGTTGTGCTCGAGGCTCACGCCGCGGGCCGAGCCGGGCTGCCAGGCGAGGCGGCCCGCGGCGTAGAGCAGGTTGTTGTAAAACCGGAGTTTGTCCGGGGCGCCGAACGTGTTGCGCAGGAAGCTGGCCGTCAGCCCGGGGCCCACGTACACGGTGTTGTTGTAGATCGTGGCGTCGCCGGTGCCGTCGCCCTCGGCGGTGAAGGTGGCCACGGCGTCGTTCTCGCTCAAGTTGTAGCGCACAATGGTGCCGCGCGCGCCGCCGCAGAGCAGCAGGAACCCGCCCGCGTTGTCGTGGCTGTGGTTGTACTGGAAGATGGTGCCGCGGCAGGTGTTGTCGTCGTCGAAGGCCTCGCTGTCCCACACGGTGACGCCGCCCACAGCGGTGTGGCTGACCTCGTTGAGCTGGACGATGGTGCCGTTGCAGCGGTGCGGCCAGAGCCCCGCGCAGGCGCGCTCGCCCGGCCGCCGGCCGACGCGCTGATGGGCGTAGCGGACCGTGTTCTTCTCGATCACCGCGCCGTCGCAACTGAGGATGAAGATCCCGTCGCCGCCGATGTCGCGGAGCTGGTTCCCGCGGATCACCAGGCGCGTGGTGTGGTGCTCGTCGGTGGGTTTGGGGTAGTCGGTGTGGAGGATGCCGTGGCGGTCCACGTGGTCGAGGCGGCAGCCCTCGATCAGCACGTCGTCGAACCAGGTCTCGAGTCCGTCGCGTTGGAGGAGGAAGCCGCCGTCGTCGCCGGTCAATCCGCCGTGGATGTCGTGGATGGCCAGGTCGCGGAAGTGCAGCGCGCGGCAGAGGCCCATCTCCCGGGCGCGAACCAGGACGCCGCAGCGGCCGCCGCTGAGGTCGAGCCCGCTCACCTCCCAGTGCTGTACGTTGGCCAGGGTGAGCACGATGTCGCCGCCGCCGGTCACGATACGTGGGGCGGGGCCGTCGCCGTAGCGACCCAGGAGGTTGGGCCGGGCCGCGGTACCGGAGCCGCGGAGCGTGAGCGGACCGGCGTATTCGCCGCCGGCCTTGAGCAGGAGCCGGCCGCCGGGCGGCACATCGAGCTGCTCGGCCGGCTTCAGGCTGCGCCAGGCACGCGCGGGCGAGCGGCCGTCGCGGGCGTCGTCGCCGGCGGCGGAGTCGACGTACCAGGCGGGGGCGGCGATGGTGAGCAGCGACGCGGTGAGGAGCGGCAGCATGGGGGCGCATTCCCGGCTCCGGGCGCCGCTCCTGCCGCCGGATCGGGCCCGGGCCGAACCGGCGCGGGCCGCGTGTCGCGTGATTTTGAAACGCCGCGCGCCGAGCGGGGTACCAACAGATCAGGCTTGCCGCCGCGCGGGAATCGCCATGGATGTTCGGCTCCGCGGAATCTCGGGGCCCTACGAGGGTCAGACCATCACGCTCCGTTCCGGCCGCTACAGCGTCGGCCGGCGCGGCGACAGCGCGGTGCGCCTGACCAAAGACCAGGCCGTCTCGAGCCAACATGCCCTGCTGGTGGTGCAGCCGCTGGCGGTGGTGGTGGACGACCGCGGCTCGCGTAACGGCACGTTCGTCAACGGCGCGCGGCTGGCTGTGCCCACGGTGCTGGACGACGGCGACCAGCTCCGGCTCGGCGCATCGCAGTGGCGCGTGGTGGTGCGGCCGGACGCCAACGGCGACGAAGACGAGGTCGCGCCGGCCGAGCTGCTCGATCCCTCGCCGCCGTTCGAGGAGCTGCCGCCGCGGCTCCAGATCCTCGACGGCGAACACGCCGGGCAGGTCGTGCCGCTCCCGCCCGACACGCTGTTCCTCGCCGGGCGCGGGCCCGACGTGCACCTGGTGCTTGACGATCCGTTCTGCTCCCGGCAGCACGCCGCCTTCCTCTGGCGCGGCGACCAGGTGGTGGTGCGCGACAATCAGAGCCGCAACGGGCTGCTGGTCGACGGCCAGCAGGTGCAGGCCCTGCATCTGCGCGGCGGCGAGGTGGTGACCGTGGGCCGCACGCGAGTGCGGTTCGCCGCGCCGGGCGAAGGGCTGCCCACCGATGTCCGCACCGCGGTCGCCACCGACCCGGCCACCGCCGAGCCGTCGCGCGCCGCCGAGCGCGATTCCGACGTGCCGGCCGAGCTGGAGCGGGCGGTGGGTCAGTTCGGGCCCTACTCGCTGGTGCGCGAGATCGGGCGCGGCGGGATGGGGCGCGTCTTCGAGGCGCGGACTCGCGGGCATGCGCCGGTGGCCCTGAAGGTCCTCCGCACCAAGGGGCTCGACCCCGCGCGGGCCGACATCCGCCGCCGCCGGTTCGAGCGCGAGGCCACCGTGCTGCAGCGCGTGCACCACGAGAACGTGGTCAGCTACCGCGACGCCGGGGTGATCGCCGGGCAGCCCTACCTGGCGATGGAGCTGCTGGAAGGGCCCGACCTGGTGGCCGAGCTGCGCTCCGGGCGGGCCATGCCGTATGCCGAGATCGAGCGGATCCTGTTCCAGCTCTGCGCCGCGGTCAGCGCGGTCCACGAGGCGCGGATCGTGCACCGCGACCTGAAGCCGGCCAACGTGATCCTCCACGGCGCGCAGCGCACGGTCAAACTGACAGACCTGGGCATCGCCCGGCGGATCGAGGAGCGCGACCTGGAGGGCGACGAGGAGGCCCTCGGCGCGCCGGCGCAAGAGGGCGAGATCACCCTGGAAGGCCGCCACCCGGGCACGCCCTTCTATATGTCGCCCGAGCAGATCCGCGGTGAGATGCTCGACCTGCGCAGCGACATCTGGGCGTTAGGCGTGGTGCTCTATCAGCTCGTCAGCGGCGGGCGGCCGTTCGAGGGTCGGACCGGTCAGCAGGTGATGGGCTCCATCGTCGCGCACTGCCCGCAGCCGCTGCCGGACCATGTGCCGGGCTACGTGCAGTCCGTGGTCTACCGCTGCCTGCTGAAGCCGCCGAGCTGGCGGTTCCGGTCGGCCATCGACCTGATGGACGCCCTCCACGAGCGGCGCGTGGAGCAGCCGGCGCCGGTGGGTGTGGACGGGCCGCCCCACTTCCCCCTCACGCAGTGCCCGTTTTGCGGCGCCGGAATCGCCGTCGGGCGCGACAAGTGCCCGCTCTGCCGCACCGACCTCAACGTCTTCCTCGAAGGCCACATGCTCCACCTCGAGATGGACAGCCGGTTTTACGCCATCTGCGGCTCGTGCGGCAAGTCGGTGTCGACCAACGACAAGAACTGCCGCCGCTGCGGGCGGCTGTTCAAGGCCCGCCAGACCGCCGCCGAGACGCTTCGCGACGAGTCGCTCTCCGAGGCCGAGCTCGAGGAGCTGGTGCACGCGCTGGTGAAGCTCTCGGACTGCCCCTACTGCCATGCTAAGGTGGACGTGGTGCGGCCGCAATGCACCTGCTGCGGGCTCCAGCTCCGGGCGATCCTGGCCGGCCGCGTGGCGCTGCAGCCCGACGGCGCGGCCGTGGACCGCTGCCACTGTGGCAACTGCCACACGCGGATGCTCGATCCGGGAGTGACCGAGTGCGCGCAGTGCCACCTCAACTTCGTCACCGGCCGGCTGCCGGACGGCCGGTCGTGGCACCGCGACGGGGTGAGGGGACGGCGGAGGCGGTAGCGTGAGGAGACGGCGATGCCCGAAGTGACCATGGACCTGCCGAGCGAAGCGCTCGCCTCGCTCCGCCTCGACCCGGAGAGCTTCGCCCGCGAGATGCGCCTGGCGGCGGCCATCTACTGGTACCAGCGCGACGAGGTCTCCCAAGGCGCCGCCGCTCGCATCGCGGGAGTCACTCGTCTGCAGTTCCTCGACATCCTCGCCGCGCGCAAGATCGACGTGTTCTCGGTCGATCTCGACGAGCTGAGGCGCGAGGTGGAGGGTGGCTGACGTCGCGGTCGTCAACGCATCGCCGCTGATCGTGCTGGCCAAGGCCGGCCGGCTCGAGCTGCTCTGCGATGCGGCCGACTCGATCGTCGTGCCTCAAGCCGTCCTCGGCGAGGTCGCGGCCCACAATGACCATGCGCACCGCGCGATCGCGGCTACCCCTTGGCTGGCGGCTGCCGGGCCGGTCGTGGTGCCGGCGGCAGTTCTGGCTTGGGACCTGGACACGGGCGAGAGCGCCGTGATCGCCTGGGTGCTGACTCGCGCCCGATCATCTGTGGTGATCGATGACCGGATGGGCCGGCGTTGCGCCGCCGCGCTCGGGTTGCCCGTGATCGGCTCCCTGGGGTTGGTGCTGCTCGCCAAGCGTCTCGGGCGGATCCCTGCCGCCCGGCCCATGGTCGAGGAGCTGCGTAGGGCAGGGATGTACCTCTCGGACCGCGTCGTCAACCAGACACTCTCACTGGTCGGCGAGTAGAACGGGTCCGGCCGGGAGGATCCTGCGCAACAGCGCCAAACCCTCCCACCATGACCAGCAAAGAGCGTGTCCTCGCCGCGATCGCGCACCAGGAACCCGATCGCGTCCCCATCAACTACCTCGCCAACCCCGAGATCACCACCGGCCTCATGGAGTGGTTCGGCCTCGACAGCTACGAGGCGCTGCTCGAGCGGCTCGGCGTGGACTTCCGCGGCGTTGGACCCGCCTACACCGGCCCGCCCATGCCCGACCTGGGGCCCGACCGCCGGCAGGGGCCGTGGGGCATCCGCATGCGCCGCGTCGCCCACGGCACCGGCGAGTACTGGGACTACGACGAGTTCATTCTCCGCGACGCCCGGACCGTCGAGGACGTCAACGCCTTCCCCTGGCACCTCTCGCCCGACCACTTCGACTACTCGGTGATCCCCGCCCAAATCGAGCGCAACCGCGACTATTGCCTGTTCATCGGCGGCGCCGGGACGCCCGACCTGATGAACGGCTCCGGCTTCGTCTTCCACCCCGAGCGCGTCCTCCTCGGGCTCGGCGATGAGGACCCCGCCCTGCTCCGCCTGTTCGACATCCGCACCGAGTTCTGGGTCGAGCACGCCCGCCGCATTCTGGAAGCCGCCGATGGCCGGGCCGACCTGTTCTGGTTCGGCGAGGACCTGGGCACCCAGCGCGGGCCGCTGATCTCGCTCAACACCTTCCGCCGCCACATCCGCCCGCGCCACGAGGCCGTCCTCGCCGTCGCCAAGGAGTATGGGCTGCCCACCATGCTCCACTCCTGCGGCTCCACGCGGATGTTCATCCCCGACCTGATCGACATGGGCTACGACGTGCTCGACACCCTTCAGCCCGAGGCCGACGGCATGGAGCCCGCCAGTTTGAAGAAGGACTTCGGCGCGAAGCTCGCCTTCCACGGCATGATCAGCACCGCCGGCGCCGTGGCCTACGGCATCGTGGACGACGTCAAGCGCGAGGTGGCCGAACGGCTCGAGACCATGATGCCCGGCGGCGGTTATCTCCTCGCCCCGACCCACGCCCTACAGTCCAACAGCCCCATCGAGAACGTCGTGGCGATGTACGAGACCGCGCGGGACGTGGGCCGCTACCGGAAGGGCTAGGCGCCGTGTCCCTGCGCGAGCGAGTCCGGCGCCGTCTGCTCCGCGGCCTGCTGCCGCCGCCGGTGACGGCGCCGGGCGCGCAGTACTCGATGGTCTACTCGGCCCACGAGGAGTGCCCGCCGCCCGGCCGGCGGCTGGTCGAGGTCGGGCTGGAGGCCGCCCGGCTGGCGCTGGACGTGGACCTCTCGGCCCTCAGCGCGCGGCTGCCCGAGCCGCCCGACTACCCGGCGGTGTGGCCGGGGGAGCACTACAAGCTGCTGGCCGGGCTGATGCAGGTGCTGCAGCCGGCGGTGACCGTCGAGATCGGCACGGGCGGCGGGCATGCCAGCCTGGTGTTCTGCGACTACGCCCCCGAGGGCGGGCGGGTGGTGACCTTCGACCTGGTGCCCTGGCAGGAGTACCCCGGCAGCGTGCTCCGCGCCGAGGACTTCGCCGACGGCCGGCTGGTGCAATGGACGGACGACCTCCGCAGTGAGGCCGTGTTCGAGGCTCACCGCGAGCTGCTGGAGGGCGCCGGGCTGATCTTCCTCGACGCCGCCAAGGACGGGCAGATGGAGCCGGTGCTGCTGGACCGGCTGGGCACGCTGCGCTGCCGGCAGCCGACCTTCCTGCTGCTCGACGACACCCGCGTGTGGAACATGCTGGCGGTGTGGCAGCGCCTCCGGAAGCCGAAGCTCGACCTCACCTCCCTCGGCCACTGGTCGGGCACCGGGCTGGTCGACTGGACCGCCGAGGAGGGCCGCGGCGGGGGCCTCGTGTAGGGGCGACCGGCAGGTCGCCCGTGGTCGGCAAGAGAAGGGCTGACGGGCGGCGCGTGGAACAGCCCGGCCGGGAGTCCGCCATGTCCACCCGCCTGACCGCCGCCCTCGTGCTCTGCCTCCTCGTCCTGGGCTGCGCCAAGCCACCGGATCCCGCGCCACCGCCCATCCTCCCCCCGGCGGCGCGCCCCGGTGACATGCTCAAGCCCCCCGCCCCACCCGCCGCGGACACCGCCATCCCCACCGCCGATCTCGACAAGGTGGCTCCGTCGGCCAAGCCCTACAAGCTGGCCCTGGTGGTGAAGACGCGCAACAACCCCTTTTTCACGCCCATGATCCACGCCGCCGAGGCCGAGGCGAAGGCGCTCGGCGTGCAGCTCGAAGTCCAGGCGCCGCCCCAGGAGTCCGACAAGGAGCAGCAGTTCGCCCTGGTGCAGAACCTGGTGGCCAAGGGGCTGGATGCGATCCTGATCGCGCCGGCGGACTCGAAGGCCATCGTCCCGGCGCTGAAGCAGGCGCAGGACAAGGGCGTCCTGGTCATCAACCTGGACAACCGCGTGGACGCCGAGGCGGCGCAGGCGGCGGGGCTGACCCTGTCCGGCTACGTCGGGGCGGACAACGAGGCGGGCGGGAAGCTGGCGGGCGAGGAGCTGGTGGCCAGACTGGGCGGGAAGGGGAAGATCGCGATTCTGGAGGGCATTCGCGGCGCGGACAACGCGGAGGCGCGCAAGCGCGGCTGCGAGGCGGCGGTGACGGGCAAGCTGGAGGTGGTGGCGACCGAGAGCGCCGAGTGGGACACGCAGAAGGCGTACAACAAGATGGCGTCGATCCTGGCGGCGCACGCGGATCTGAACGGGGTCTTCTGCGCCAACGACAAGATGGCCCTCGGCGCGGTGAAGGCGATCGCGGAAGCGGGGAAGAAGGGGATTGTGGTGGTGGGTTACGACAACATCCCCGACGTGAAGGACCATTTGGCAGACGGGCGGATGGCGGCGACGATCGAGCAGCATCCGGACTTCATGGGCAAGTACGGGGTGCGGATGGCGGTCGGGGTGCTGGCCGGGACGGTGGCGAAGGGGCGGGAGAACCTGGTGGGGTTGGAGGTGGTGAGGGGGAGGTAGGGGGCGGGCCGAGCCGAGTAGGGATAGGCGCGAAGAGACGCGCTTGCGAGCACAACCGCCAGTGCAATCGGCTGCAGCTCACGACGGTAGCTGGAGTTCCGGGGGGTGAACGGCAGCGACACCATGCGGCTATGTACGATGCTACAGCGTAACTGTACACTGGTTCACACGGCCGCACGTCGCGCGATTGGTGTTGACGCCGCGTGGTGCGCCTCGTACAATAGCGCGTCAGCCCAGGTGGCGACGCAGTAGCGGGTGGAGGCGCGGATGCTTGCAGCCGACCGACGTCGCATCGTTCGAGACGGGCTGGTCACCGACCTCGGCTATTTGCGTTCGCTCGTGCGTGACGACTGGGAGTTCACTCCCGACGGACCGGGCGGAACGGCTGTTGAGACCGTGCCCCTGGTGGCGTTCGGGCAGGCACCTTGTGACTACCGCAGTGCCCTCATCGCCGTTGTAGCCGGCGACTCGATGTCGGGCGCGGCCGAGCCTTCGCGCTACTGGCGGGTCGGCGCAACGCAGATCCTGGTGATTGAGGGTGACCAGGTGCATCGCTTCAACGTGCTGCGCCGGCCGGGTGACGTGCAGCGCGTGGAGAGCTTCGCATTCGATCGCCTGCGCCACGTGTTCTGCCAACGGCAGGAGGAGTGGTCGCCCACCCGGCTCTTCGAAGCCAAGCATGGGATTCGGCAACTGGATTTCGTCGACCTGGGTTTCCTCGAAGCTCTCTCACACGAGGCGCAGAGCAAGCTGCTCGACCTGGTCCATGACGCTCACCGCGACGTAGCGGGCGAGAGTGCTGCGGACAGCGCGGTGACACAGGAGGTCAATGCGTTGGTCCTGGCGATGGTCGCCGGCAAGGTACTGCGCGACCGTCGCGAGGATGGGCCGTGGCAGACCGATGACGGGGTCGGCGTGTGGAATGGCCTGAGGGCGCGCTTCAGGCTGCCCGAAACCACGCTTTCTGAGGACCGTATCCGGTTGGCCTGGAATCGTGTCACGGCGACGTTCCACATGCATAACGTCGCCATCGAGGACCTCCGGCTGGTGTATGAGGACGCCTTTGTCGGCCCGGAACAGCGCCGCGAGCTGGGCATCCATGCCACCCGGGCGGAGCTGGCCGACCAGGTCGTCAAGCGGCTGCCGATCGAGACGATCCCGGAGGACCGACGCCACTGCTTCGAACCGTTCTGCGGCAACGCGCCGTTCCTATGCTCCGCTGCGCGCGAATTGCGACGGTTGCTCAGCCCATCCTGGAATGCCAACCAGATCCATGACTACCTGGTGCAGCGGCTGGTAGGGCAGGACGCGGAGCCGTTTGCCTGCCTTGTCGGACGGCTCAGCCTGATCCTCGCTGACAACCTCCACGGCGACGGCTGGCAGATCGAGGTCGGAGACGCACTGCGCGGGCAGCGCTTTGCGGAACTGGCCGAATGCGCCGAGGTCATCCTGTGCAACCCGCCCTTCGAGGTCACCGCTGATGCCGACGACCTTCTGCGCCGGCAAGTCTCCATTGCCCTACGCCGTATCCTCGACGTTGCTCCGAGCATGATCGGCATGGTGGTCCCGTTCAGCCTCCTCGAGGGGCGCAACGATGGCGGACTGCGCCGGCGCCTCGGTGAGCGTTACGGGACCATCGATGTGATCGGGCTTTCAGATCGGCATTTCCGTATGAGCTCGACTGAGGTCGGGCTGGTGCTTTGCTACGAACGCAAGGACGATGACCGGCCCACGATGGTGCGAGGGGCCGACTTGCGGTACAGGGAGCCCCACGGCACGGCGCTGAGCGAGCTGCGATTTGGCCCGCCGGTCCAAATGTCGTTGGCCACGACGGGGGAGCCGCTTGCACCCGCCTTGCTTGCCTGGGCCACCCGGCAGACAGGCAAGGTACTGGATGACATCGGGCGGATCGACACTGGGACAGAGGTGACGGGCAGCAAGCACGTCCTCGACAGCGGCACTGGGCTGACCTTCTACCCCGTTGCGAGGGGCTCAGTACCGTATCGTGCCCCAAACGCCATCCACGTCCCGCTGACCGAAGATGATGCCCGTCGCGGCGCGGGTCTAATGAGGGAGATGACGGAGTCCGGACGGGAGTTCGTGGTGGTCAACCGCAATGCGCTGAGCAGGCAGGGCTGGAGGTTGGCGGCATGGGTCCTGTCCGAAAGGGCGGTGGTGAGCAATGACTTCTACGCCATCGCCGCGAGGGATGGCGTGCCCACCGCATTCCTGGCGGCCGTGCTGAACGGCCCAGTCGCCAACGCCTACGTGATCGATGGGAGCAACAAGAGGCACAACAAGAAGCATCTTCTGCGGGACGTGCCGGTTCCTGACAATACCCTGCTGGACATGGACTGGCTCGTGGCACGGGTGACGAACCTGCAGGTGTGCATGGAGGATCCGTCGGGGAGCGGTGTGAGTGAGGCCTACATCGCGGCCGAAGCGGCCAGGATAGACGCAGCCGTCCTGGACGCGTACCCGTTCGATGAGGACCAGAAGCTCGCGCTGGTAAGCCGGTTCGACGGGTTCGACCACCCTCTTATCCGCGGCATCCCTTACTCGCAGGCGGTGGCCGAGGCCCGCGCCCACCTTTGCCAGGACGGCCGCTTGACGCGGGCGGCATCTGCATACGATGCCCTGG
>JACPDV010000718.1 GCA_016183835.1 Armatimonadota bacterium | reverse complement strand
CCTCAAGTCGGGGTGCAGCACCACGACCGCCCACCTCCTGCGCATCCCGATCATGCTCCATGGTCGCGGCGCGGGGCTGTTCACGGTCCATTCCCCGGGCCGCGAGTTCACCTTGCTACATGCGCAAGCCGCGCGCTCGCTGGCCGGGTTGCTCGGCATGCTCGTGGACGTCGGCTTCCTTGGCGACATGCTGCACGAAGGGCAGACGGCTCGTCTGGACGGCTGTGTGCTGCAGTTGCAGTGGTACGTGGAGAGCACCGCACTGCTGCACGCCCTGCAACGGCCGGCAGCGGTGGACGCCGACCCATTCGCCCTTCTGGCCCAGGGCTTCAGGCGCATCTGCGCCGGTCTGCCAGCCGACGTCGCCGCGCTGTACGTGTCCTACGGCGCAGCGTGGGAGCTGCGCGAGGAATTCGGGGCCACCAGCCTGTGCGACGCGCTGCGACACGAGCTCGAAGGGCACCCGCACCTCTGGGGCGACTCGGCCGAACCTGCCGCCTTGCCCGTCCGGCGCGCCGCTTCCCAGGCCGCGAGCGTTCTGGGGGGATGCGTCCTGACCGCACCGCTCCACTGGGCACCCGGCGCCAAGGCGCTCTGCGCCTTTGGTCGGGCCGGCTCTCGCCGGCCCTTCCAGACCCCCGAGGTCCATCTGCTCAGTCTCGCGTGCACCGTCCTTTCGCATGCGCTGCTCCAGTCAGAGCGCCGCAGCGGCTCCGATGACCCGCCCCGCCGCTCGGAACAAGCCGGAGGGTAAGCACCACCGTGGCAGATATACCTCGTTACCAGGACCGGATCGAGGCCCTTGTCGCCCGGCGGGGGTGGCCCAGATCTAAGGGTGTCAGTGAGGTAACGGCTTGGCTGCGCCAATTCCCGTCAAAGCAGCGAGGTGTAGCCTTGACGCTATTGGAAAGTCTGGGATACTATGACAGTGACGAAATACGAAGGTATTGCGTCTATCTGCATTGCCAGTTGAACGTGGAGTTTGAGCCGGACGCCCTGAAGAACGCCATCTTCGTTGGACTGGGGGATGCCGGCGAGAGCGGCCAGCATCTGAGCTACCTCTACCGCACCTGCAACGGGCTGCCCCTGGATCGCTTTGCATGGTGTGAGCAGTTGCCGGAGAAACTCGGAGACAACCGCCTCGTCGTGTTCCTCGACGACTTCGTCGGAAGCGGTAAGCAGTGCGTGAAGTTTTGGGAATCGGAAGTGAAGCCCTGGGCCTGTCGCGTGCTGGGGCTCCGCTTCTGCTACATGGCCCTGGCAGGCTTCGTCGACGGACTGAAGCGAATCTCCGAGCAGACGGGACTGGGGCGACCGCTCGTTATCGACGAGCTAACCGACGAAGACCGCGCGTTCAGCAGCACCAGTCGAGCGTTCCCCGAGGAGGCGCTGCGCGACCTGGCCAGGGAATGCATGGAGCGCACAGGCCGAAGGCTCTGCCCGGACTTCCCTCTCGGCTATGCAGACGGACAGGCACTGATCGCTTTTGATCACAACACTCCCAACAACACGCTCCCCGTGATCTGGAAGCGAACCGAGTACTGGATCCCGCTGTTCGAAAGGCATGAGAAGCGCCGTCACGAGCCGGACCTCGCCGCCGAGCCAACTCCACCCGCTGAGCCCGGAGAGGAACCCGCGGTGCGTGCCTCCGTGCTCAAGGCACGCGAGCGGCTCCGCGCGCTAGCTGATTACCAGGCGCTTGCGTCAAGCGGGGGCTTGAGTCAGCAGCAGCTCATGAACGCCTGCCGGGAGGTCGTCCGCGCCGAGGGCGTGGCTCTGTGGGCTGTCGACTCCGCCGCGAGGTGGGACGTAATGGCGGCGTCCACCAGGTTCGTCGCTCGGAAGGTCGCCGTCCGAAGTGCCCTGGCGGCATGCGGCAAGCGGATGGCAGCGCGTCATGGCGCTCTCCGGTGGAACCAGAGCAGCGTCGCCGGTGGTGTGAACAAGGGGTGGGTGCTGATAGTGCCGGTTGACCCCACGAGCGAGGCCCAACCCACCATCGTCGCCGTGCGCGCCGAGCGCGACGGCCAGTTCGACGTGCTGGACCGGACGGCCGTTCAGCAACTCGCCGATGCGCTGATGGCTCGGCCCCGTCGTTGAGCCCACATCAACCGCGGCTTGGCAGCCACTCGCTGGCGGGAGCATCCGTGGTGGTGGGATGAGCGGCTTGCTCGCTTGATCCGTCTGCGCCCGGAAACCGGGGTCGCACTGCGGCTCACGTTCGCGCCATCGCCTCGGCAGGAGTAGCGCACCTGCTTCGCGAAACCTCCAGCACACGCACGCTAACGGAGCTCAAGGATGCTCGCGCGCTGCTCTTGCCTGGCTTCGCTCCTCACCCTCCTCCTCGCCACGCCCCTCCTCGCCCGCCACGACGGCGCCTACCTGCGCGACGTCACCACCAAGCTCGAAACCCCGCACCTGACCTGGGGCAAGCCCTACGCCCGCGGCAAGCTCAAGGTGCTGGCCATCGTCCCGCGCACCGTCGCGCCGCGCGAGATCGTCGAGCTGTGGCAGCGGTTCGACATCGACTTCTCCGCCTTCACGCTGGCCCACAGCGGGCTGATGAGCTTCGAGTCCGACGCCGGCGCCGCCCCCTACGACCTCGCCGTCGAGGGCACCAGCATCGAGGAGAAGACCGCCGAGCTGCTGGCCAAGCTGGAACAGCCGTACGACGGGTTCATCCTCGCCAATGCCGCGCTCGACGCGCTGCCCACCGAGGCGCAGTACAAGCTCCTCCGCCGCGTGGCCGATGGCGCCGGGCTGCTGTTCGTCTTCGGCCGCAGCACCCGGCTCCCGCTGTTCAAGCACCCGCTGCCCGACGGAAGGGAGACCATCTTCGCCGGCGTGCCGCTCGCCGGGCTGAGCTACCTCCAGCAGCCGGCTACGCTGCAAGCCCTCGGCGCCCGCACCGCCGCCGACCTGCCCGCGCGGCTGGTCGAGACCTTCGGCTTCTATCAGGGCCGCCTGGCGGTGATCAACTGGGGCCAGGGCAGCGGCACCTACTACGGCGGCCACGGCCTCACGCCGCCCGAGCCCTACAGCCTGCAATGGCCGGCGCACTACGAGGCGTATCTCTCGCTGGTCGCCAAGGCGCTCCTGTGGACCATGCCGGCGAAGCAGCCCGCCGTCACGTGGGCCGAGCTGCCCGCCGACGGCACCGTGCTCCAGCGCGGGTCGCTCGCGGCGAAGGTGCCCCTCCGGCTAGTCGCGTCGGGTGCGCTGAAGGGCAAGCTGGAAGTGGCCTGGCGCGACGACGAGAACCTGACTGAGACCCGCACCACCGTCCCGCTCGACCTGCCGGCCGGCGAGAGCAGCGTGAGCCTCGACGTGCCGGTGCTCAAGGCCGGCGGGCACTACCTGGACCTGCTCGTCCGCAGCAAGGCCGGGATCGAGCAGTGGGGCTCGATCCACCTGGTCGTGGAGTCGCCGCTCACGCTGGCGAAGTGCGGCACGGAGCGCGAGTTCTATGAGGCGGGGGAGCCTGCCGTGGTGGCGGCCGAGCTGTCCTCGCCGGCGCCCGCCGGGGCGCGGCTGCGGGTCACCTGCACCGACACCACCGGCCGACTGTATGCGCGGGCCGAGACGGCGCTGGAGCCCGGCGCCACGGCGGCGAAGCTGACCGTCAGCCTGGCCGGCTCCCGCACCATCGCCACTCGCCTGCACGCCGCGCTGCTCGCCGGCGTACAGGTGGTGGACGTGGCGGACAGTTTCGTGTTCGTCCCGCGACGCGAGACGGACCAGTTCCGCACGGTGCTCTGGGGCGGGGTCGGCTGCGGCGGCTCGGGGCTCGGCTGGCTGGCCTACCAGCAGCTCCGCCGCGCGGGGTTCAACGCCATCCTCTCCCACCCCTCGCCGGACGGCAGCCAGGAGCGGATGCTGGCACTGTGCGACTTTCCGCTGGTCAGCTACTCCTACCGCGTGATGCTCGACGCCGACGAGAACGGCTGGCGCCATGACGGCTGGGTGCGCGACGTGGCCGACGGCACGCTCTACAACCCCGAGCTGCGGCAGAAGGCCATCGACGCCTGCGTGGGCCGCACCCGCACGGCCATCCCCTTCGGCCCGCTGCTCTACTCGCTCGGCGACGAGAACTACCTCAACGAGGACGGCGTGCAGTCGCCCAGCAGCCGCGCCGCCTTTGCCAAGTACCTTCAGGCGCGCTATGGCACCATCGAGGCGCTCAACCAGCGCTGGGGCAGCACCTACGCCGACTGGGCGCAGATCGAGCCGCTGCGGCTGAACCACGCCCTCAAGCAGGAGCTCTGGCCGCTGGCGCACGAGGAGCTCTCGTTCCAGGAGCAGGAGTACGCCGACTACCACCACATGCTCGCCGACGCGCTGCGGCAGGCGGATCCCCACGCCCGGGTGGGCGCCGAGGGGAGCGTTCCGGGCGACCTGGAGCGCACCCTCGAGGGCCTCGACATCTGGGGCCCGTACAGCGACAAGCTGGGCAACGAGCTGCTCCGCTCGCTGGCCAAGCCGGACCTGGTGCGGGGCAACTGGTGGGGCGGCTACGTCGGCTCGCATGGTGGGCGGACGAGCGCCATGCCGCTCTGGCGGCAGCTCCTCGGCGGCGCGGTGAACACCTCGCTCTACTTCGCCGCGGTCGGCTCGGAGGGGCTGTTCGCCGGCGACCTGAGCTACGCCGGGTTCTTCGAGCAGACGCTGCCCGACCTGCGCGTGATCTACGGCGGGCTGGGGCAACTCATCAGCACTGCGAGCGTGCCCGACGACGGGATCGCCGTGCTCTGGTCCACCGCCTCCGAGCACTCCGCCCGCATGTTCGCCGCGCTCGGCACGCCGGCGGCGGCGCAGACGAACCTGCTTGCCGGGCTCGACCGCCTCGGCCTCGGCTATCGCTTCGTCACCAGCCGGCAGGTGGCGGCAGGCGGGCTGAAGGGCGTCCGGGTGCTCCTCCTCGCCGGCAGCCAGGCGCTCGGGGACGGTGAGGCGCAGGCCATCGAGGCGTTCGTGCGCGATGGCGGCACGCTGGTGGCCGACCAGTCGCCGGGCCTGCTCACCGCGGACTGCCGGCCACGCTGGAAGGCCGACCCGGACCACTGGAGTGCCGGGCTGGACGCATTGTTCGGCCTGCAACGCCACGGCGAGCCGCGGGTGCAGGCGGCCAACGGCAATCTGCAAGGTGACTGGCAGGGCCGCGCGCTGCAGCTCCGCGACCTGCCCTTCCGCTGCGATGCGTCGCTGGTGGACGCGGCCGGCGCGGCGCTCGGCAAGGTCGGCGACCGGCCGGTCTGCCTGGCGCGCGAGCTGGGCCGGGGCCGCACGCTGCTCCTCGGCTTCCCGTTCCCCAGCGCCGAGCATCCCGATACCGCGCCGTTTCTCCGCGAGCTCCTCGCCGGCGTCGGCGTCCGCCCCGCGGCCTGGCTGAGCCCGGCACAGGGCTACAGCTACCGCCGCTTCCAGCTCGGCGACCTGACGCTGCTCGGCGTGGTCCGCGAGGCCGCCACCGCCCGCGACACCACCCTCCACCTGGCCACACCGAGCGCGCTGTGGGACACGCTCGCCGGCAAGCCGCTCGGCCTCCGCGCCGAGGTGCCGCTGCCGAAAGCCGGGCCGGCCGTGCGTGTCTTCGCGGTGCTGCCCTCGGCCGAGCAGCGGCTCAGCGTCGTCGCGCCGGCCACGGTGGCGCGCGGGGCGGCGCTGAGGCTGACGCTGTCGCTGACCGCGCGACAAGGCGGCACCGACGGGCGGATCCTCCGCGTGGCGCTGCTCCGGCCCGACGGCACCGAGGCGACGCCCTACCGCTCCTATCCCACCGTTCGCGGTGGCAAGGCGGTCCTCTCGCTCCCCACCGCGCTCAACGACCCGCCCGGCGGCTGGACGGTGACCGCCACCGACGTGGCCACCGGCACCACCGCGCGGGCGACCTTCCGCCTGGTGACGCCGCAGCGAGACCTGTGATGCGCACGACCCTCGCGATCCTCCTCTTTGCCGGCCTGGCCGCCGGGCAGACCAGCCAGGAGGTGGTGATCTCACAGCGCCGGGCGGCTGTGCCGGAGAAGGAGCGCGCCGGTCTCGAGTTCGTCGAGCGGATCCTGACCATCGGCAATCTGGTGCTCACCTACCACCAGACCATCGATCCGAAACAGGTCGACGCACCGGTGGTGCAGCAGTACGGCGACTACCGGCTCGGCCTGGCGTTCCCCATCTACTGCTGGAACTGGGACCTGGAGTATTTCCTCGACGTGGATCTCCAGCGCCCTGGCGGGCAGCCGTTCGCGGGCAACCGAGCGCGTCTGCAGGAGAGCGTGGACGCGCTGGAGCGCGGCAAGCGGGCGTGCGCCGAGATGGTCTGGCCGCTCCCGCCGCGCGACGGCGGCGAGGCGGGGAAACTGGCGGTGCGGCTGATCCGCCCGGCGGCCGAGGAGCCGTGGGTCTTCCTCGAATGCCGCGTCGAGGGCGAGCCTGACACCGTCATCACCAAGGTGCGCGTGGGCGCCTACCCCTATGTCACCACCGGCCCACCCGAGCGGCAGCGCTGGGCCACCACACTGACCGGCGCCTACCGGCTGAGCGACGCGCTGACGCCGTTCGGCCCGGCGGCGGAATGGGGCGTGGTCCTGCACAACAAGCAGGCCCAGGAGGATGGCGGCTGCCTCTTCGTCTGCGACCCGCGCGAGATGACCGCGGGGCAGGTGGGCGGCACCTACAATGTCGCCATCCACCTTCAGACCGCGCCGGGAACCCGCGCGGTCCACCTGGCGCTGGGCTGGTTCCGCGACGAGCACTACGAGACGGTGGTGACCCGCTTCCGGGCCGGCGCCGCCGCAGTGCTTGACGAGCTGCGTGAGATGAAGTGGGACGTGCAGGTGGACACCGTCCGCTGGGAGGCCGAACAGCACGCGGTGGCCGAGGCGCTCGGCGATCCGGCGGCTCCGGCGGCGCTGCGCGACGAATGGCAGCGCCTGGAAGGCCGGACGAAGGCGGTGCTCGCGGCCGTGCAGGCAGGCGGACCCGGCCGGCGACCGGCCGAGCGCCAGTTCGGTCAGTTGCTCGGCGAGACGCGGGCTTTCCGCGACAGGGCCTACGCCGCGGCGCTGAAGGCGCTGGTGGATGGCCTCTGAGCCGGGAGGTTCCCCGCCGTGCCGGGCGAATCGCCGGGCGGAGCACGGATTTTGCATGCCCTTCCGCCCCGGTCCCTTCTCTTCGTGATTCTGCTCGCCCACGCCGCCGCGGCCGCGCCGGTGGTCTGGCACGCCAGCGACCCGGTGAACCCCGGCGACACGGCCATGCTCTTCGGCGACGGCTTCGGCGACCAGCCGAAGGTGCTGATCGGCCGGGTCGCGGACGGTGCCGCGGGAGAGCCGGGCACGCCGGTGGCGGGCTCCTTCGCGATGATCGGCGTCGCGCCGCTCGAGTCAACCGGCCAGTGCGTGAAGTTCGTGGTGCCTACGCGCTGGCAGCCGGGGCTCTTCCGGGTGGCGGTGAGGACGGCAGACGGCGCCGAGGGCGGCTCACGGATCCTCGACCAGCCGGCGCTCTGGTGGACGCAAGTGGACCAGCCGCTGCCGGGCTCGAAGGGAGCCACGCTGCGCCTCTTTGGCAAGTGCCTCAACGGGCCGGCGCCGCTGATCCGCTTGAGCGGGCCGAAGACCGTCCGGCTGGCCGCCACCGCCGACGCCTGGTCGGCCCGCGCGGCGCTCCCCGCCGACCTGCCGCCCGGGCACTACGTCGTGCGCTTCCACTCCGGCTACGGCGGCGTGCAAGGCTGGAGCGGGCCGGCCGCCGTGGACGTGGCGCGGCCTGAGGTGTGGCCGGCGCGCGTGTTCGACGTGACCGAGTTCGGTGCGGACGGCACCGGCGCAAAGGACGACACCGCCGCCATCGAGGCGGCCCTGGCGAAGGCGGGCGAGGCCGGCGGCGGCGTGGTCCGGCTCCCGCGCGGGCGCTACCAAGTCACCGCCGGGCTGACCATCCCGCAGCGGACGGTGCTCCGCGGCGCGGGCGCGGCGCTCACGTGCCTGTTCTGGCCCGACAGCGAGAGCCCGCCCGAGGCGCTGATCCGCGGCACCAACTCCTTCGCCGTGGAAGACCTGACCATCTACGCCAGCCGCCACAAGCACATTCTCGCCGGCGACCTGGGTGATCGGCCCGATGCCGGCCACGTGCGGCTCTATCGCGTCCGTGTCCGCGCCGACGCCTACCGCGGCCACCTCACCGAGGCCGAGACCGACGAGCGCTTCAAGGCCACCCGCGCCATCATGGGCGGCGACACGGTGCGGCTCGGCGGCGACGGCATCGTGATCGCGCAGTGCGACTTCTACGGCAGCGGCCGGGCGCTCTACCTCAGCCGCGTGCGCGGTGGACGCGTGGCGGGCAACCGCTTCTACAACGGGCGGCACGGCTGGTACTGCATGGCCGGCTCGGACGGCCTGGAGTTCGAGGACAACGCGATCATCGGCGCCGACCTGATGAGCACCGGCGGCGGGCTCGACTGCCTCGACGGGTCGAGCTACTCGCAGAACGTGTGGTACGCGCGCAACCGCCTCGAGCTGATGCACGGCTGGGACCGCGAGGCGATGACCAGCGACGCGGGCGGCGGACTCTACTATGGACCGATCGCGAAGGCCGAGGGCGCCGCCCTGACGCTCCCCGAGGCGCCGAAGGTCAGCCGCGACTGGGCCGGGGCCGGGGTGTTCGTCTTCAGCGGCAAGGGCTGGAGCCAGTATCGGCGCGTTGTGAAGGTGGACGGGGCCGAGGTGACCCTCGACCGGCCCTGGGACGTGGCGCCCGACGCCTCGTCGCTGGTCGGCATCACGATGCTGCAGCGGCACTACCTGCTGGTGGGCAACGAGTTCAGCGACGCGGGCATTGCCGTGCAGTTCTACGGCACCAGCGTGGAGCACATCGTCGCTGGCAACCGGTGCGCCCGCGCCGGCGGCTACCAGGCCATCGGCAAGCCCTACGGCGGCTACGACAAGCCGCCCGACAAGAACCCCTGCCACCAGCCCTCCTGGTTCTGCCAGTTCCTGGACAACACCATCGCCGAGGGCGCCATCTACCGCTCCGGCGCCAACAACAGCATCTTCAGCGGCGACTCAGTGATCGGCATCTTCGGCTGGCCGCTCACCCGCGAGTGGAAGTGGCCCTACAACGTCGGCGCCGTGGTGCGCGGCAACCGGCTGGAGAACAACGCCCGGATCGCCCTCGGCGGCTGCGACAACCCGCTCCCCTCGGTGCGCGACGTGGTGGTGGAGGGCAACCTGATCCGGCACGCCGATGTGGGTCTGCGCGCCGACCGCGCCGTGGCCGGGGTGGTGGTCCGCCGCAACCGGTTCGAGGCGGTGCGCGAGCCCATCACCGGCCCCGGCGAGCTGGACGTCGACTCCGCGCAACGAGCCGACGCGGAGCTCTGCCGCTATCGCGTCGCCGCGCGGGAGTGCGGGCTGACGGAGGATCCGGCGCAGTGGGCCGAGCTGTCGGCTGCCCTCACCCGCCTGCGGCACGCCGCGCCCGTGCCGGCGCAGCAAAGGGCTGCCGAGCGCGACACGCTGGCCGCCTTCCTCGCCGGCGTCACGGCGAAGCAGGCCGACCTGCCCGCCGCCACCGCCGCCGGGCTGCTGGGGCTCGACGTGCAGGTCGCCGGGGGGAGCAGTCTGCCCGGGCGCCTGCAAACCGGCGGAGGCGGGGCGGCCACGCTGGTCCTCCAGGTGACTGCCACACGCTCCGCTCCCGAGTGGCAGGTGGGCGCCGAGGTGGACGCCCCGGCCGGCTGGCAGGCCGGGAAGGCGGCGCCGGTGCCGCTGGCGGAGGGTGCCGCGACCCTGACCCTCCCCGTCACGCTCTCGGCCACGGCCTGGGGCCGCTCCGCCGTGCCGGTGGTGCTTTCCGTGGTGCTGCCAAACGCCACCCTCCGCCTCCCGCATGTGCTCAGCCTGGGCTCGGGCTTCGTCCGCGACTGGATGGTGGTGGGACCCTTCGCCAACCGCACCGGCCAGCCGCTCGACCTCTCGCTCAACCCGCCCGAGGACGGCGTGGACCTTGCCGGCGAGTACAACGGCGCTGCCGGCAAGGTGCGCTGGCAGCCGCTCCGGCTGGGCGGCGACTGGCTCGACCTCAACAACCTCTACCGCACGAAGGAGCCGGGCGTGGCCTACGCGGTGGCCTGTGTCAACGCGTCGGAAGAGACCGCCGCCACGCTCCGGCTGGGCAGCTCGGGCGGCCTGGCGGTGCTGCTCAACGGCGCCTACGTCTGGTCACAGAACACGCAACGCCGGGCCGCGGCCGACATCGACCGCGTCAAGCTCACCCTCCGCACCGGCGACAACGTGCTGATGCTCAAGTGCAGCACCACCACCGACCAGTGGCGCTGCGCCGCGGAGCTGACCGACTTCCACGGCACCGTGGCGGTGCTGCCGCCCAACGCCTTCGCCGGACGGCCCTGCTTCGCGCCCCCGCCGCCACGGCCGGCTGCCGAGGCAGGCGAACTGAAGTACCCCGCCGGGACGGCCTGGAAGCTGGTCTTCGCCGACGACTTCGCCGCCGGCCTGTCGCCGCGCTGGCGGCCGGCGGTGGGTCAGTGGGAGGTCAAGGGCGGTCTGCTGATGTCCTCGGGCGACCACGCCTTCCTGGCGTATGCCGAACCGCTCCGGGCGCCGGTGCGGATCGAGTACGACACCCGCTCGCCGGGCGACCGCGGCGGCGACCTGTCGCCCTTCTGGCTGCGCGATCCGGGGAGCTACGCCAGCGGCTACCTGATCGGCTTCGGCTCGAACGGCAACTCGTGCAACAAGCTGCTGATCGACGGCGCCCAGGTCGCGACCGCCGACCGGCCGCTGGTGCAAGCCGGCAAGTGGCACCACGTCATCGCGCAGATCCTGGCCAACGGGCGGGTGCAGTTGATCGTGGACGACCAGCTCTCCATCGACCACGCGGCGCCGCCAACCGCGGCGGCGATGTACGCCGGGCTGTGGACGTGGGGGGTGGATGGGGTGTTCGGCAAAGTGCGGGTCTATGCCGGGTCGTGAGCGGTGAGCGGTTCTGGCCCCCTCTCCCGCCGGGAGAGGGTTGGGGTGAGGGCGCGGGCGGAGAGCGTCAGGGATGAAGGACGAAGGATGAAGGATGATGTCGGAGATACCCATCGTGCAGTGGACCCTTCGCTTGCCCTCACCCCAGCCCTCTCCCGGCGGGAGAGGGGGCCGGAGGCGGATGGCGCGCGCGGCCGCAGTCGATGCCTGATCGCTCTGCCCCTGCTGCTCGCCGGCCGGCTGTCGGCCGCGCCGGTGGTGTTCTGGTCGTCCTGCCCGGTCAAGCCCGGCGAGACCGCCATGCTGATCGGGCAGGACTTCGGCCGGCAGCCGGTGGTCGAGATCGGCCGCATGCCCGATGGCCCCTCCGCCACGCCGTCCACCAAGCCCCCTGCCCTGCCCGCCGGCCTGCAACGCGCCGAAGTACTCCAGGCCGATGACCAGTGCATCAAGCTGGTGGTCCCCGCGGCGCCGGCACCGGGTGTCTTCGCCGTGCGCGTGAAGGCCGGGAACGAGGGCTGCACCGCCTGGCTCAACCGGCCGGGGCCGTGGTGGCTGCAGGGCGACCGCGGGCCCGGCGCGTCGCCCGGTGGCTGGCTGAGGGTGCAGGGCCGCTGCCTCGCGCCGGGCGGCAAGGGGCCGCCCGTGCTCCTCCTCCGCGGGCCGGCCGAGCGGCGGATCGCCCTCAAGGCGCAGCCCTATACCGCCCGGGCCGACCTGCCGCGCGACCTCGAGCCGGGCACCTACCAGGTTTTCCTCCACAACGGCGACGGCGGTGCCGCCGGCTGGAGCGAGCCGCTCAGCGTCGAGGTCGCCGCCGTGAAGCCCTGGCCCGCCACCACGTTCAACGTCCGCGACTTCGGCGCCGACGGCAACGGCACGAAGGACGACACGATCGCCGTCAAGGAGGCGCTGGCCAAGGCCGCGGCGGCCGGCGGCGGCGTGGTGTTCCTCCCCCGCGGGCGGTACCTCGTGAGCGAAGGTCTCACCATCCCGCGCTTCACCGTGCTCCGTGGCGAGAAGACCGGGTGGACCTGCCTCGCCTTCGCCGACTTCGAGCGGCCGCCGCCGGCGCTGCTCCGCGGCACCAACTCGTTCGGCGTCGAGGACCTGACCATCTACGCCAGCCGCCACCTCAACGTGATCCAGGGCGACCTCGGCGACCGGCCGGACGCCGGCGATGTGCACCTCCGCCGCGTCCGAGTCCGCGCCGACGCCTATCGCGGGCACCTCGAGCCGAAGGACGCGGACCAACGGCTCCGCGACTCGCTCAAGCTCTCCACCGGCGGCGGCGACACGGTGCAGCTCGGCGGCGCCCACGTCGAGATCGCCGGTTGCGACCTCTACGGCAGCGGCCGCTGCCTCTACCTCTCCCGCACCCGCGGCGGCTGGGTCCACGACAACACCTTCTACAACGGCCGTTGGGGCTGGTACTGCCTCAGCGGCTCCGACGGCCTGATCCTGGAGCGCAACACGATCCAGGGCGGCGACCTGATGAGCACCGGCGGCGGGCTGAACTGCCTCGACGGCTCCACCTGCTCGCAGAACGTCTACTACGCCGAGAACCAGCTCAGCCTGATGCACGGCTGGGACCGCGAGGCGATGACCAGCGACGCCGGCGGCGGCGCCTACTGCGGCGCGGTGGGCAAGGCCGAGGGCGCGGTCGTGACCCTCGCCGCCGACCCCCAGACCGGCGGGCGCGACTGGGCCGGCGCCGGGCTGTTCATCCTCGACGGCCGCGGCCGCGGACAGTACCGCCGGATCGTCCGCATTGAGGGCTGCGACGTCACGCTGGATGCGCCCTTCCAGGTGCCGCCGGACACGTCCTCGTGGGTCACCGTGACGATGCTGCAGCGGCACTACCTGTTCGTCGGCAACCGCTTCAGTGACGCCGGCGTGGCGCTGCAGCTCTACGGCATGGCCATCGAGGACATCTGCGCGGACAACCACTCGGTGCGCACCAACGGCTTCCACAACTTCGGCATGAACTACGCCGGCATCCAGCCGAGCTGGTACATCCAGTGGCTCGACAACGAGGTCGCCGAGGGCAACTCCTACCGCAGCGGGCACGACAACTACCTTCTCTCGGGCGAGGCGCATCTGGGCATCTTCGCCTTCCCGCCCTCCGCCGACTTCAGCCACGCGCTGACCGTCGGCTGCGTGGCGCGCGGCAACCGCCTGCGCAACAACGCCCACCTCGCCATCGGCGGCGCCGACCCGTACAACCCTTCCCTCGCCCACCCCAACGTGCAGGACGTGGTGGTGGAAGCCAACCGGATCGGGGATTCCGACCTGGGCATCTTCGTCCGCCGCGCGAGCCGCGGCGTGCTCCTGCGCGGCAACACCTTCAGGGCGGTGAAGGAGCCGCAGCGCGACGAGGTGGCGATGCTCAGGGCCGCCGCGGAGCGACGCGCGAAGCTCCTCGCCGATCCCGGGCCGTTGGCCGAGTGGCGCTTCGAGGAGCTGCGCGGCGGGAGTGTGCCCGACACCACCGGCCACGGCTTCTCCGCCTCGCCCGCGGGCAAGGTGGAGCTGGTGGAGGGCCGTCACGGGCAGGGCGCCAGGCTCGACGGGCAGAGCTGGCTGCGGCTCGACGAGCCCGAGCTGTTCAACTTGCAGAGCCTCACGCTGGCCCTGTGGATCAAGCCGGACACAGTCGCCGGGCGGCACGGGCTGGTGGGGAAGCGCTTCGCCGGCACGGCGGCGCCGTTCGTCTTCTCGCTGTGGGACGGCGGCCTGGAGTTCGAGGCCACCGACGCCGAGGGCAAGTGGAGCTTAAACTTCCGCAGCCCGGCGGTCCTGAAGGCGGGCGAATGGGCGCACGTGGCCGTCGTCGCCGAGCAGGGCAAGGGCGTGACTATCTACGTCAACGGCTCCGCGGTGGCGACGAAGGAGAACGCGCTCGACAAGGTGGGCAACGGCGAGCCGCTGATCCTGGGCCGGGAGGCGTGGGCGGGCGTGAACCTGGTCCACGAGCCGTGCTGGTATGCCGGGGTGATGGACGACGTGCGGATCTGGGGCCGGGCGCTGTCGCCCGACGAGCTCACGGCGGAGGCGGCGCGTTAGGCCTCGGCCGGCCGGGCGATGCGCGCGTCCTTCCACTCGGGGGGCGGGAAGAGGGCGAACAGCCGCTGCAGCGTCTCGTCGTAGCCTGCCGGTTCGTTGATGCCCTGTCGCAGCAGGCCGATGATGGGGTCCCGCTTCTTGATGGCCGCGTCAATGGCAGGGCTGGTGCCCTGCCGGTAGGCGCCGATGTTGATCAGGTCCTCGTTCTCGTTGTAGGTCGCCAGTGCCTCGCGGAGCAGCCCGGCCGAGCGGAGGTGCTCGTCGCTGGCCACGTCGGGCATCACGCGGCTGACGCTGGCTAGCACGTCCACCGCGGGGTAGTGGTTCTTCTCGGCCAGCTTGCGGCTGAGCACGATGTGGCCGTCAAGGATTCCGCGGGCCGTGTCGGCGATGGGCTCGTTCATCTCGTCGCCCTCGACGAGGACGGTGATCAGCCCCGTGATGGTGCCCGTCTTGCTGGTCCCGGCACGCTCCAGGAACTGCGGGAGCATGGTGAAGACCGAGGGCGGGTAGCCCTTCATCGCGGGCGGCTCGCCGCGGGCCTGGCCGATGTCGCGCTGCGCCATGGCGAGGCGGGTGAGCGAGTCCATCATGTAGAGCACGTCGAGGCCCTGGTCGCGGAAGTACTCGGCGATGGACATCGCCAGCATCGGCGCCTTGGTGCGCTGGAGGGCATAGTCCTTGGAAGTGGCCACCACCACCACGGAGCGGGCGAGGCCCTCGGGACCCAGGTCGCGCTCGACGAATTCGCGCACCTCGCGGCCGCGCTCGCCCACCAGGGCGATCACGTTCACGTCGGCGGCGGTGTTGCGCGCCATCATGCCCAGCACGGTCGATTTGCCCACCCCGGAGCCGGCGAAGATGCCGATCCGCTGGCCCTTGCCCACGGTGATCATCGAGTCGATGGCGCGGATGCCGAGCGGCAGCGGGTCGTGAATCCGGTTGCGGCCCATCACCGAGGGTCCATCCGCGGTGAGCGGGTATTCGTCCTCCGCCTCGATGGGGCCCAGCTCGTCGATGGGGTTGCCCAGCCCGTCCATCACGCGGCCCAGCACGGCCGGCCCGACCTTGGCGGTGAGCACGCGGCCGAGGCTGCGCACGCGAGCGCCTGGGGCGAGGCCCTGCATGTCCTCGAGCGGCATGAGCTGCGCTTCGCGGTCGTCGAAAGCGACCACCTCAGCCAGCCGGTTGAACCCGCTGACGTGGATGTTGACCAGGTCGCCGACGGCGAGCGAGGGGCACCGGGCCTTGGCGATCAGGCCGTCCCAGTTGATCACCTCACCCTCGATCACCGTCGCCTGGGCGGACGAGACGCTCCGCACGAGTCGCTGCAGTAGTCCCACCGTGTCACCCTTCCGCTGCGCTGCGTAGCTGTTCCAGCTTGCTGCCCGGCTGAGTGTCCACCGTGCCGTTCTCGGTGGTCACCAGGCAGCCGCCGCGCTCCACCCGCGGGTCCTCGGCGAAGTCCACGTCGCCGAGGCCGAGCTCCGCGCGCAGGTCCACCAGCACCTCCATGACGTGCGGCAGGTCCTCGGGGTGGAGCCGCACCGTGACGCCGTTGGGCGCCACCTTGCCGAGCGCCTCGCGCACGCTGTCCACCACCAGCTCGGGCCGCAGCCGGAGCTCTTGCCCCACCACCTGCCGGGCGAGGACGAACGCGGCCTCGGTCAGGTCGGTCTCGAGCTGCTGGTGGATGCTCTGCCACTGTCCGAGCACCTCGGCCCGCGCTGCGGCGAGGGCGCGGGTGGCGGAGACCAGGCTCTCCACCGCCTCGGCACGGGCCGGATCGGGCGCGGCGGCCGCCTCGGCCCGGGCGCGTTCGAGCGCCTCCTGCCGGATCCGCTCCTCCTCGGCGCGGATCCGCACCTGGGCCTCCGTCTCGAACCGGCTGGCCTTGGCCTCAGCCTCGCGGATGATGGCCTCGGCCTCGCTCATGATCTCGCTCAGGCCGTAGCCCGGCGCGGCGCGGCGTGGGTCTGCGGCGGCCTCCTCTGGCGGCTCCGCCAGGGGCAGCCCCTCGACGAACTCGTCCTCCTCGACATCGAACGAGTCCCAGGCGAACTGGAAGACCTCGGCTCCCAGCAGGCCGGGCCGCACCAGGTTCTGCGGCCGCGGAGTCCGTGTGTAGAGATGACCGTCCATGGCGGTGGTTCCCTCCTACGAGATCAGCGCGTCGGCCGAGCCGCGCGGGACGACGATCTCGCCGGCGGCCTCCAGGTTGCGCACCGCGTTGATGATCCGCTGCTGCGCCTCGTAGACGTCGCGGACCCGCACCGGGCCCATGAACTGCATGTCCTCCTTGAAGATCAGCGCTGCGCGCTCGGACATGTTCGAAAGGAAGAGGGTCATCAGGTCGTCGGTCGCGCCCTTGAGGGCCAGGGCCAGGTCGTTGGTGTCCACCTCGCGCAGGCAGCGCTGCACCGAGCGGTTGTCCAGCGAGAGCAGGTCCTCGAAGACGAACATCGCCTTGCGGACCTCGCCGTACGCCTCCGGGTCGGCGCGCTCGAGGTACTCAAGCACCTGCTGCTCCACCGTGCGCGGCGAGCAGTTGAGGATGTCCACCAGGCGCTTCAGACCGTCGATGCCGATCTCGTGCATCATCTCGTCCTCGCTGGGCGCCATGCGGACGCGGATCTGCTCGTCCAGCGCCTGCAAGACATCCGGCGGGCTGGTCTCGATCTGCAGCAGGCGGTGGGCCACGTCGGTGAGCTGCACCTCCTCCAGCTCGGAGAGGATCCGCGCCGCGGTGTCTTTGCGGAGGTGGGCGAGCACCAGAGCTATGGTCTGGGGATGCTCGTTGCGGAGGAACTCCACGGCCTGCGTGATGGGCGCCGCAGCCAGCGCACGGAACGGCGGCGGCTGGTGCTCGGCCTGCACGCGCGCGCTGATCTTGTCGGCCGTGTCCTGGGGCAGTGCGGCGGTCAGCAGCTCCTGGATGCGCTTCACCCCGCCGCCCTGCACGAAGCGGAACCGCTCGGTCTGCTGCTGGAAGTCGAGCGCCACCTGTTTGATGGCGTCGCCCGGCAGGTAGTCGAGCTGGGCCACTTCGAGCGCGAGCGACTCGGCCTGCTCCATCTCGAGCCGCTGGAGCACCTCCACGGCCTTGTCCTGGGGCAGGCTGAGCAGCATGATGGCGGCCTTGGTCCGCCCCTCCATCTCATACCGCCCGTCCGCGCCCTTGGCCAGGACACGCTTGCGAACGTGAGCGTTTTCGCTCGTGGTTTCGGGCGCACTGTCACTCATTGAGATCGCCTTCCAGCCAATGCCGCAGGACTTCGGCAATGTCGTCGATGATCGCGGTCTCGACCCGGCCGATCATCTCCTCGGGGGTCGGGCCGGTGGCCACCGGGACCACCAGGTCGTCGTCGTAGACGTCCATCGGGGCGTCGAGAAGCGGCAGCTCGTCGCGCCCGGAGAGGTCGCGCGGGAGGGTCAGTCCCGGCCCCTCGTTGTGGTCCATCGGCGTTGCTCCCGTCGGGTGGGACATGCCCGTCAGCGCGGCGCTGGGCGAGGTCAGGGCGGGCAGGCCGTGCGGCGCGCCACCGTCGGTGAGCAGCGGCACCGGTGAGCCCAGGTGACTCAGCTCCGGACCGCCCTGGAACCCGCCCACCGTCGGCGCCGGCTTGAGCGCGCCGAGGATCGAGCGGAAGGTGAGGAGACCGATGATCATCGCCAGGGCGTTGAGCACGAGCCGGGCGATGTTCCGCACCATGTCGGCCCGCCCCACGCCGTTGAGCGCGTCGGTGGAGCTGGGGCTGAACTTCACTGCTTCCACGCTGATGGTGTCGCCCCGCTGCGAGTCGAGCCCGGCGGCGCTTCGCGCCACGGACTCCACCTTGTTCTTGTCGCCCGACAGCGACTCGTCCACGAAGATGCCCAGCGAGATCCGCTTCAGCCCGCCGCCGGGCTTGACGATCACCTCCTGCTGCTGGTTGACCATGTAGTCGCGGTCGGACTTGTTGCGCGTGTAGCGGCCCTGGCCGCCGGCGGCGCCGGCGGGCAGTTTGGCCTCGCCGAAGAGGTTCGCCCCGGTGCCGGGCACGCCGCCCGCCCGGGCGCTGCCGGGGCCGTCGTACTCCTCGGTCTCCACCGTCTCCTTCCCCGCCACGCCCTCGCGCTGGTTGTCGGCCGGGGTGTAGGTGGTGCGCTTGATCTCCGTGCGCT
>JACPDV010000717.1 GCA_016183835.1 Armatimonadota bacterium | reverse complement strand
CGGGGTGGGGGTCTCCGGCCGGTTCGCGGTAGCCGGAGGACCCCCCTCCCGCCTCCCCCCGCTTCGCAGGGGGAGGAGCAGACAAGGCTCCCGGCGCCGCTAATCACTCCCGGTTGGTGGCGGCCCTGGCAGTCAAGCTGCCAGTGGCACACAAGAAGCACCGGACAACGAGTGCATCACGCTGCCTAGCGAGGAGTCAGCAACGCCCCCCGCAGCGCCGGGTCGACCCCCACCGGCCACACCGTCGTCGCGCCGTAGTGCGCTCGCCGGAGGTCGGCCCCCGTGAGGTCCGCCGCGGTGAAGTCCACGCCGGTCAGCTCCGCGCCCTGAAGGCTGGCCGCCCGCAGGTCCGCCCCGCACAGGTCGGCGCCGGTGAGCACCGCCCAGCGGAGCTTCGCCGAGCGTAGGCTGGCGTCGCACAGGTCGGCTCCCGCCAGCTCTGCATGGTCCAGGTTGGCCCCGCTCAGGTCCACCGCGCGCAGGTCCCTCTCGACCCCTCCCCGCCGGCCCAGGTCCACCACCAGCAGCCATTTGGCCGCGATCCGCGTGGCGCGGTCGAGGTAGATGCCACGGAGGTCCGCCCCGGCCAGCGTCGCCATGTCCAGACTCGCCGCACGGAGATCCGCGTCGCGCAGCTTGGCATCACGCAGGTCCGCCTCGTGGAGATCGGACCGGTAGAGGCGTGCTCCGCGGAGGTCCACCCCGGCCATCTTCGCCCTGCGCAGGTTCGCGAAGACGAGGTCCGCTCCGGGCAGCCGAGCCCGGGTGAGGTTCGCCTCGACGAGCACCGCCCCGCTGAGCGTGGCCTGCTCGAGGGTGGCCCAGGCGAGGTCGGCGCCGGTCAGGCGGGCCTGGTGCAGCACCGCGCCGTTGAGTTGCGCCCGGCGCAGGTGCGCCCGGGCGAGGCCGGCCTTGGCGAGCAGTGCCCCGCGGAGGTCCGCGCCGTCGAGGATCGCCTCGGTCAGGTCGGCCCCGCACAGGTCCGCGCCGCACAGGTCCGCGATCCCGAGGTAGGCTCCGCCGAGGTCGGCGCCGCGCAGCTCCGCGCCGCGGAGGTCCGCTTCGTAGAGGTGCAGCTCGTGGAGGTTGGCCCCGCACAAGGTCGCGGCCCGAACCGTGTACAGCGGCCAGCCTGACCGGTCTCTGATGACCACCATGCCCCTATCCTAGCCCTCAACACCCGCGAACGCACCGCTGTGCCCTATCGGTTCTGCAGATCGCCGGGCGCCGGCGTCGTGGCGGCCGCGGAGGAACCCAGCGGCGGCAGCGGGAATGGGACTCTGCGCCGCCACCAGGGGCAGGCCGGGAGTTGTGGGAACACCATGCCTGAGAAGCTGCTGCTGCCCTGCCTGCTGCTCCTGGCCGGCGGCCGCACCTCCGCCCAGGGCTTCACCGACACCTTCGCCACCGACCCTTCGGCCGTGGACCACCAGCCCTTCATGTGGAGCATGCCGGCGCTCACGGCGGATGCGCCGACCGGGTGGCGCCTCGACCAGGGCGCGCTGCAGTTCCGCGAGGAGGACAGCCAGCTCCGCGAGGCGCGCGCCTTCATGTGGGACACCGGGGTCGAGCTCACGGACGGCCTGACCTGGAGCCTCGAGGTCGGCTTCCAACACCTCTCTGGCGTCGCGCCGACGTGCCAGTACGAGGCGGTCATCTACGCCGGCTGGCGGGCCGACCAACCCGGGCAGTACGGCCTGCTCTCGCTCTGCTACGACGCCGCGAAACACGAGCTCACCTTCCTCAACGGCGGCGCGACCGAGGCCCCGATCGCCGTGGATCTCGGCGGCCGGTTCCACCCCGTGCGGCTCACCGTCCGGCAGCGGCAGGTACGCGTCTACGTGGACGGCGCGCTGCGCAGCGGCCCGCTGCCGCTCAAGTCCCTGGCCTGCGAGAATCCCGCCTGGTTCATCCTCGGGCCCATCACGCAGGGCCAGAAGGGCACCTTCGCCTGCCAGTGGGACTACTTCGGCTTCACCCTGAAAGGCGCCCTGGCGCCCGGCGAGGGCGGTTGGCACCCGGAGCGCGACCGCCAGCCGGTCGCCATCGCCCCGCCGCCGGGCGCCGCCAACGCTAACCCGGCGTCGGCCTTCGACCACCCGCCTTACCCCGGTACCAAGCTCCTCAGCCGTGAGCCGGGCGGAGCGAAGTACGAAGCCGCGTTCCCGGACCACGTCAAGCGCTGGAACCAGCTCGCGGCCACCCGTCCGCCGCAGCTCGAAGTGCCCGAGTACACGTACCCCGATGGCGGTCCGAGCCGGCAGAACGTCTACCGTGGCACGATCCCGCTCAAGCTCGACGACCGTCGCTGCGTGGCCATGACGTTCATGACCCGCGGAATCGACGACACGATCTACGGCTTCATGGACTACAAGCTGTGGTACTGCGTCTCGACGGACGGCGGGCGGACCTACGACGCCGAGCGCCCCCTGATCCAGCGCGGCCCGGAATACTCGGCGGCCCACCCCAACCGCTTCGTCTGGATCGGCAAGAACGGCTTCGTGGCCGCCACGCTGCCGCTCTACTTCGTGAGGCTGAGCAACGGCCAGCTCTTCCTGCCCTGCTACTACGCGCCGCTGGACGAGAAGGGGCAGTACTTCAACCCCAACCACACCTCGACCTACAGCCTGATCTTCGGCCTGATCGGCACGTGGAACGAGAGCAGGCAGGACGTGGACTGGGACGTGACGGCGCCGATCCAGGTGACGCCGGAGCAGTCCACCGCCGGGTTGAGCGAGTGCGGGGTGATCGAGCTGCGGGACCATCCCGGCCACGTGTTCATGGCCATCCGCGGGGGCAACGAGGGCGACCGCTCGGGGAAGGTGCCCTGCTGGAAGTGGGCGACGCTGTCCAAGGACTACGGGCGCACCTGGTCCAAGCCGCGGCCGTTCACGTTCAGCGATGGGACGCCGTTCTACTCGCCGACGTCGCAGGGCATGTTCCTCCGCAGCTCACGAACGGGCAAGGCGTACTGGATCGGCAACCTCAGCCGCGTGCGCCCGCGCGCCGGCTGGCCGCGCTACCCACTGGTGATGGCGGAGCTGGACGAACGGAAGCTGGGCCTCCGGCGAGAGACCGTGACGATCCTCGACGACCGCGGCCCGGCAGACGGCTCGGACATGCAGTTGTCGAACTTCGGGTTCCTGGAGGACCCGGGTACCGGGCACATCCTGGTCTACCTCAACCGCATGTGCGGCGGGCCGGGCGCGGACGGGCCGATGACGTACGAGGTGCTGGTGCGGTAGGCTCTCGCCCACCGGTTCAGAACAGCTCCCCGACACTCCCCACCACCTTCTCGAACGCGTCCCCGTACGCATCCATCAGCTTCTCGCCGTTCGGCGGCCAGATGCCGTGGGCGTAGAAGTGCCGCGCCAGGAAGTCCACCGACTGCGGGTAGTCCTCGCCGCGGTAGGTGTAGCGTTCTCCGGTGACGGCCTCCACCACCGACCAGGGCCAGCCTTTGCCGTAGCCCGCCTTGGTCTGGAAGATGTCCTGCGCCGGCACCGGCATGCGCTGCCACTGGCCGCACTCGACCCCTTCGGCGGCCAGCGCCTCCTGGACCCGCGCCCGGAACGGCTCCGGCGCGATATCCAGCCCCAGCGGCTCGGGATG
>JACPDV010000699.1 GCA_016183835.1 Armatimonadota bacterium | reverse complement strand
GGGCCGCCGAGATGGGCCGCCGGCCCGAGGTCGAGCAGCCCGCCTGGTTCGGCAAGGTCGACTCCATCCTCCACGAGGTCGATCCCGGTCGCCTCGTCTTCCACCACCAGGGCGGCCGCACCGGCGACGTCGAAACCGCCAACCTCTACCTCAACTTCGTGCCCCTCGCCGAACAGGAGGAGTGGCTCTCGGACTGGAGCGAGCACGGCGACAAGCCGTGGGGCGCGGTGGAGCACCTCTCGCCCGTCAGCCTCGACTTCTTCAAGCAGGGCGAAGCCTGGTTCACCGAGTACGCCGCCATCTACCTCGGCGACCGGGCCTATGCCCTGGAGCAGGATGAGTACCTCCGCGCCTGCGAACGGGCCAAGGCGAAGGCGAAGAGCCGGTACGCCGGCGACCTGGCCGCGGCGTTCTCAGCGAACGGCGACATCGAGCACGTCGGCGAGTGGACCGGCTACTACGAGCTGTGCGATCGCTTCTTCCGGGGGGTGAACCGCGCCTGGCGCGCGTGGGGCGGCAACGCCGGCTGGTTCCCGTGGCTGTTCGACGTCGGCTTCGGCGTCCCGCCGGGGTACCAGCCGACGGGCAACCACTGGTACATGTACGAGACGCTCCAGGGCACGCCCGAGCAGCTCCACCAGCGCCCCGCCTGGGCCAACCCGCTCTACGACGCCTACCGCGACACGATGCAGCCGCTGCTGGTCTACCTCGGCGGGCCGCTGCCGCGCTTCACTGCCATCGAGCCGCGTTACACGGCGGGCGAGACGGCGGAGCGCAGCATCATCGCCGTCTGGGACGGGCCGGGACGGCGGCAGTTCACGGCGCGGTGGACGCTGGAGGTGGGCGGCCGAGCCGTGCAGTCCGGCAGCGAGACCTACGACCTGGGTCCTGGCGACATCGAGAAGCTCCCCCTTCGCTTCGCCGTACCGCCGGTGGGGGAGCAAACCGAGGCCGTGCTCAGGCTGGCGGTGTTCGCCCCCGCCGGCGCCGCGATCGCCCACGACGAGACGAAGCTGACCTTCTTCCCGCCTCCCGCGCGGCTGCCGAAGCGGACTGCCCGCTGGGGGCTCTACGACCCGGCCGGGCTGGCGGGCGACTGGCTGAAGCTGGGCCTGACCGCGCGGAAGGTCGGCCTGGACGAGAAGCTGAACGACCTGGACGTGCTGGTGATCGGCCCGCGGGCGCTGTCGAGCGGGGATCTGCCGTTCGACGAGTCGGACGTGAAGCGCGGGCTGCGGGTGCTGATCCTGGAGCAGGAGCTGGCGGGCCTGGAGCGGTTCGGCTTCCGCTGCCAGGACGTGATGCCCAGGTACGTCTTCCCGCGGGTCAAGGGGCATCCGGTCTTGGCGGGCCTGACGGCGGACGACTTCGCCAACTGGCGCGGGGCGGGCAAGCTGCTGCCGACCACGTCCGCGGGGATGCGCCTGTGGCCGTGGGCGCACGGGCCGCATTGGGCGAACACGGGGTCGGTGGCGTCGGTGGTGATCGAGACGCCGTCGGCCGTGGGGTTCACGCCGCTGCTGGACTGCGAGTTCGACCTGGCGTACACGCCGCTCCTGTGGCTGCGGCATGGGAAGGGCGAGGTGCTGTGGTCGCAGCTCGATCTGATGGGGCGGATCGGGGCAGAGCCGGCGGCGGACCGGGTGGCGCGCGGTTTGGTGGGGTACCTCGACGGGCCGCAGCCGCCGGAGCAGAGCAAGGCGGAAGGCTTCGGCCCGGGTGACAACGCGTGGCTGCTTGAGTACCTGAGTGAGGACGGTGGAGCCGCGCCGCCGAGAGATGGGATCAGGCCCTCGCGGGAGCAGCTTGACAACTTCGTTGAGGCCGGCGGCACGGTCTTCTGCTTGCGGACACCAGATGGTTTGCTGCGGTCATTTGGCCTGTTGACAGAGGAGTCGTCTGCGGCGAGAGTGCTGCCCGATGAGATCGGCGACGATGCACTGGTGGCGGGTGTCGGACCGCAGCTCCTGCATTGGCGTAGCACCCAGCGGGGCCGCATCTTCGTTGCCACCGGCCTCCCTGCGGGCGCCAAGCGCTTGTTCGGCGGCTGGCTCCTGCGCCTGCCGACGGGCAAGGGGCAGTGGGTCTTCTGGCAACTGCCGAACCGCATCGTGCTGCCCGGCGCCGACGACGCACGGGTGAGGCGCAACCTGCTGCGGCTGGACGCACAGGTCCGGACCAACCTGGGCGTCTGCGATGCCAGATTGGTCCAGCAGATCCTCAGCCGCCAGGCGCACGCCCCGATGGTCAAGGTGCGGCTCTGGCAGGTGCGCGCCAAAGAGGGCGAGCCGTGGCGGCTGTGTGGGGCGGACCAAGACGGCGTCGTCTCGCTCACCGAGGCGAGTCAGGCGGTGACCTGGATCTACAGCAGCCGGGGCCGGGAAGCAGCAACGGACTTTGGTGGCGGGATGCCGCTGTTCCGCCTCACGCTCCGAGTCAACGACACGGTGCTGATCGACAACGGGCAGTACACACTTGGCGTCAGATCGCCGCTCCGGCCCGGCTGGAACCGCCTGGAGGCCACGGGTCCGACCCGCGGGAGGGCCAATCTGTGCGTCCAGTTGAGCGATCCTGGTGATCTGCGCGTGGTACCAACGCCCGAGATGCCCGACTGGACGCCACCGGCGGCGTCGATCCCCAAGGAGCTGCGCTCCGATCCCTTGGTGGTGGGCAACGCCCTCTACCATTCTGAGCTGCGGTGGGAAGACGACCCGTACGGCTTCTCGGCGTGGTAGCACCGCACATGGCGTCCCCGCTGGGCACCCCCTCCTTGCCAAGGAGGGGGCAGGGGGAGGTCCCGTGGCTGCCCGGCCGCGGCGAGTGATCGCGGGGTTCCGTTCGTGTCGGTTGGTGGAGTGAGGAGACGGACGTGATGGCGAGCAAGTTCACACCACGGAAGTGGCTCCGGCCACGTACCGTGTCCGCTGACTGGACCTCCCCCTGCCCCCTCCTTGGCAAGGAGGGGGTGGCGGCGTGGCGCGCCGTGCTCATCGTGGTCGCACCGCTCGCGGTTGCCGTCCTCGCCGCCGGCGATGGCACCGTGCTCCTCGACGACGGCTTCGAGGCCGGCGGCGTCGGCAGACAGCCGGCGGGCTGGCCGTGCTTCGCCGACGTCGGCAACAGCATCGCCATCGCGGACCAGCACGCCCTCGGTCAGCGCAGCCTCAAGCTCACCCGCTCGGGCGGCACCGCCTGGAAGCCGATGGTCAGCGGGCAGATCAGTGGTCAGCCGAACAGCAGCCTCCAGTTCGAGTTCGACGCCTGCGTCGGCGCGCTCAGCGACCGCTGGGACGACGCGTTCATCGGCTGGCTGCGCGGCGAGGTGAACCAGTCGCTGGTAGAGATCGCCCTCGGTGGGCCGGGCGGCGTAGCCGTGCGCGGCGAGCGGGGCGAGTGGCTGGCGCTCGACTTCCCCCTCGAGGCCAGCGAGTGTGCCCACGTCAGAGTGGTCGCCGATCCACTCACCCGCGGCAAGGACGCCGTGTTCGAGCTGACCGTCACCCAGGGCGAGGAGCGGCTGCGGGTGCCCAACATCCTCTTCCGCCGTCTCCCTGGCGCGTACCCGGCGAACTGGTGGTACAGCCCCACCTTCCACCTCGGCGGCGGGTCGGCCGAGCATCCGCGCGAGGCGTGGGTCGACAATGTGAAGCTGGTGGCGCTGCCGGCGGGGTAGTCAGACAGGGCTCTTGCGCACCCACACTTCGCCGCCCGCCTCAACGTAGCCGAGGCGGGCGTGGACGGCCAGGCTGGCGGCGTTGGCCTGCGCGACGTCCGAGCGGATCGTGTGGTAGCCCCGCCACCGCGCCACTTCGACCATCCGCGCGCAGAGCGCGGTGGCGATGCCGCGGTTCCGGAACGGCTCGCTCACCCGCACGTAGCCCTGCTCGACGAGGCCCGGGTCGCCTTCGGCGCCCGGATCGAGGTAGGGCAGAGCCAGCGAGGTGTAGCCGACGTACGCGTCGCCCATCTTCGCGAAGTGCAGCGTGCCCCCGATCGTCCAGCGCTGGGCCGCCCGCTCCAGGAACTGAACATAGGTCTCCGACGGCCGCTCCTCCGCCCGCACCAGCCGGTGCCATGCCCCCAGAGCGTCGAATCCCCGGCCCAGCTCCGTGTCGAACGACACGATCTCGACGCCTTGCTGCTTCACGCCCTCGAACAGCGGCTCGAACGCGCCGAGGTCCGCCGCCAGCGGAGACAGCAGCAGCCGGCAGGTGCGGCGATACTCCACGAAACCACGCCGCAGGTAGAAGCGGAGGACGCCTTCATCGAGCTCGCGGAGCCACACGTGCACCACCGTCGCCCCGGACGAGCGCAGGTGATCCAGCAGGCGGTCGAGCAACGTTCCCCCTACCCCGCGCCCCAGCCGGTCCGGGCGCACGGACAGACGCAGCGTGAAGGAGCCGGGGGCGGTGGCGGCGTCCGGTCCGGCCACGCCCCACCCCCCCACGGCGCCGGTGCCCGGCTCTGTCGCGACCACGTGGAAGGTGCGTTCCAGACCCAGGTCGTCGACGCAGAACGTCCGGTCGAACTCCCGGATCGGCTCGGCGTCGGCGGCTGTCGCGGCTCGGATGCTGACCCCCGGAACAGGCATTGGCCTCCGCCCCGCTCAGCAGATCCGCCGGCTCGGCTGCAGGAGCGTGTCGTCGAACGGCACGAGCTGCAACGGCAGGTCCGTCCAGTAGTACTTCAGCGCGTCGCTCCGCCAGTCCGCGTAGACCTGCTCCCAGGTCAGCTCGCAGTGCGGCAGGAGCGAGCGCTGCTCCACCGGCTCGGCCAGCGCCTGGTAGCGCACGTCGAACGAAAGGCGGATGCGATCCTTGAACCGGCAGCGCTTGGCGCGATGCACCATGTAGGCCGAGAACGTCAGCACATCGCCCAGCTCGAAGTCGCCGTCGACCCAATCCACCTCGCCCCGGCACGTCTGCGCCGCGATCCCGCCCGCTCCCTTGGCCGGCTCGATGGGCAGGTAGCCCAGCCTGTGCGAGCCGCGGAGGACCATCAGCGAGCCGAGCGTCATCGGGCAGGCGCCCACCGGGAACCAGCAGGTCCAGGTGTTGGCCGTGCCCTGGATCAGCGGGAAGTCCTGGTGCTGCGGCGTGGGGTAGACCGACGGGTGCGGGGTGATCAGGCGCACGATGTGCCGCGCGTGGACCAGCACCTCGCCGCCGAACAGCGCACGGTAGAGCGCAAGCAGCTTCGGGTGGTGCGGCAGGCGGTGGACGCTCTCGGTGCGCTGCACGTCGTCGTAGGCGGCGCTGGAGACGCCGATGTCGGTGCGCATCTGCGCCTCGGGCACAGCGGACAGCGCCGATGCGTCGATCCGCCCCTCGAGCGGGTCGGCGGTGGGCGCGAGCCAGCCGTGCCGGCGAACGATGTCGAGCAGGTCGGCGCGCACGGCGAGCAGCGCCTCGGCCGGGAGCAGGCGGCGGAAGAACAGGTAACCGTCCCGCGCGGCGCGGGCACGCAGGGCCGGCGGGTCGTCCAGGAGCGCTGTCGAGTCCTCGAATCGATCACGCATGGGCCTCACCCATCGTACGCCATCTCACCTTGCCTGGTACTCCGGCGCGTGTCCGCTCCGCTGCCAGGAATCATCGATCCTCCGGCGGGTCGCCGGGGATGTACGGGATCACGCCCTGCTCGAAGGCCAGCTCCTGGACCTCTCGAGGAGCGTCTCGCAGGTCCATGATGAAGCCGTTCACCTCGGCCATCCAGACCAGCGGGTTGTGCTCCAGGAGGCTGGGCAGGCACCAGGCCGGGTCGAACGGCACGATGTCTACGCGCTGGCGGATGGCCTTCAGCTTGGCTGCCAGCGTCGAAGGTCCGACCCCCATGCCTCGCGCGACCTGCTCCTGCGTCATGTACGGCTCGAAGCCGGGATCGTTGAGGAAGTTCGCCGAACCGATGGCCGCCACCACGCCGGCGGCCCAGCTCTCGGGCTTGCCCGTCTCGACCGGCGAGCCGGGCCGGCAGAGGCGCGCGGCCAGCTTGCGGCACATGTCCCGGTACTCGAAGGTAAGATGCTGGTCGCAGAACGCGTCGGTCAGATCGACGATCGCCTGGTACCGCGGGCGCCACGTCAGGGGCACGCGCGTGCTCGGGTCGCGGTCGGGTTTCGCCGGCGGATCGGGCCGGCCGCGCTTGTCTGGCCCGGGCCGGTGCGCGGCCAGCCAGGCTTTCGCTGCGGGGTGGGCGTCCCAAGCGCGACCGAGGTATTCCCGAACGAACACTGCCTCGCTGGCCTCGCCCAGCATGTAGCTGTCGGGCAGTTCGCGCGGCATTCGGCTGCGGCCCAGCAGAAGGGCCTCGACGTGCGGATTGGCCTCGCGCGCTTCTGCGAGGGCCAGCACCGCACCGGCTTCGTCGCCTTCGAGGAACAGCGCGAGGACCTCTCCGAACGCGTGGACGGCCCAGGCATCCTCGGCATAGGTGTCCAACAGCCGGCGGGCGTCTTCGAGACGATCCTCGGCCAGGTAGTGTCCGAGCAGCGGTTCGCGCATCCCCTGGTTGTCGTTGGGGTTCAGCTCGAGCATCGCTTCCAACTGCGCAATGCACTCGTCGATCCGCCCCATCGCCTCCAGTTTCTGGGCCAGCGCGCCGCGCGCGCGCATGTAGGGCCGCGTCTCGAACAGACCCCAGAAGTACCCGCGGTTCTGCCGGAAGAAGGCCGGGCCGAGATCGTTCTCTGCGGCCCTGATCACCGCCTGCAGTCGCTCGACGTGCTCCTCGTCGGTGCGACTCTCGAGCGCCGCCAGAAGCACCGCGGCATCTGTGCAAGCGGGGTCCAGATCGAGTGCCTGCAGGGCGAGACGACGCGCATGCGCCCGGTCGCCGCACGCGAGGGCCTCGTGCGCCAACTCCCATGCCCGCTCTCGGTCGCGGCGCGGGTCGCGGCCGACGTTCGGCGTGGAACTGGCCGCGTCGAACAGCGACGGCTGTGCCGGGAGCAAGGGCTGAGCCGGCGGTGGCGGCTGAACGGGCGGCGGCGGCCCGCCGCCGAACGGCTTGGGCTTTCGGGGCTGTGGTCGCGCGCGGTTGCCCGCCTTCTTCTTGCGGCTCATCGTCGATCCCATCTCCTTGCCCGCGGTCGACGCGCCTCACCGCACCGGCGCGCAGAGCACCTTGCCATCGGCGTCGCGCACGCTGACCTCGCGGAAGTCGTTCCACACCGGCCCGCCGGGCGTCTGCGCGTAGAGGATCACTTGCGACAGTGTGGCGCCGGCGGGCAGCTCGAACCAGCATTCCAGCGGCTGCTCCGGTGTCGCCTGCCACCGCGTCTGGAAGACCGGCTTGCCGTCCGACGCCATCAGGTCGGCGAAGAACCGCGCCCCGGGCGAGCCGTTCAGCCGGATCAGGAGCCGCGCCTTCTCTGGCAGCACCACCGCCTCCGGCAGGTCGTAGGCCCAGCCGCACGAGGCGTCCACGCCGCCGTCCAGGCTCATCCGCCAGGCCGAGTCGCGCTTGCGGAACGTCTGCTTGGCGCCCATCGAGCGAATGTTGGTCCATCCCGGCGCCGGCGAGAGCTCGCGCCAGAGCTCGAAGATCCGCTTCCGCGCCGGGTCGGTGGCGTCGCGGTAGTGCTGCACTACCTTCTCGAACCCGTCGCAGAGCTTGTTCGCGGTGTCCAGATAGAGCTGATCGGCCGCCTGCTGCGAGGCGGGCTCGGCCAGCGGTTTGATCGTCCCGCCGGCCTGCCGCCGCGCCCGGACGAACACCGTGTCGATAAACTCCACGGCCAGCTTCGCGTGAGCCGTTTCGTAGCGCGCGCCGAGCCGTTCACGCCCCACCCGCTCGATGAAGCTGCGGAGCCGCGTGGCGCGCTCGCCGAGCGCCTGGCGGTCTTCGTCCCCGGCCCACGGCGGCGCGACGGGCGGCGTGCCGGCCGGTTTCGGCAGCGCCGCGGGTTTGGCGCCGCCGAGCAGGATGGTCACGCGCGCCTCCGCCGGGAGCCCTTCGTAAGCCAGCTTGACCTGCTCGTGGTTGAAGCTCGTCAGCGGCTTGCCGTTGACCGTCACGCCCGTCACCGGCCCGCTGCCGAAGGTGCTGAGCCAGACCCGCTTCGCGCCGAAACGCACGGCGAAGCGCTGCTCCAGCGCGGTGATGCCGGCCGGCACGTGGGGCACCAGCGTCAGGGCGGTGGCGGAATAGAGGTACTCGAACAGCCCGCGGACCATCGCGGCGGGGATGCCGATGGTGTCGTAGACGGTGTTGATGGGCTCCTTCGGCTGGTAAGGCGCGCCGCCGAACTCGACCAACGGGTTGTCGATGCGAAACTGGCGGGCGAACCGCAGGTAGGCCTCCATCGCCTTGCGCGCCTCCTCGGGCCGGCCGACGCGGTACCAGGCCATGATCATGCGCGCCTCGCAGGTGGACCAGTGCCCCCCGTTGACCCACGTGCCGAAGCCCCACAGGCCGGCCGGCTGCTCGTACATGTCGTCGAGCGAGGGGTAGTTGGTGATGATCAGGTCGTGCGGGCGGAGGCCGGGGATGGCGGCGATCCGGTCGCAGATGCGCTCCGCCTGCGGATCGTCCACCACGCGGAAGCAGACGGCGTCGTGGTTGGGCACCGCCTCGAAGTAGCCGTACCTGTCGGCGCCGAAGACGCCGTGGCGGGTGCCGTCGGGGTCGAGCGACTTGATGAAGCAGCCGTCCGGACCGAGGAGCTGCGGGAGGCCCTTGATTGCCAGCTCGCGCTGTCCGGCGTAGAGCGCGGCCTGCTCGGTGCGGCCGGCGAAGCGCTCCAGCTCGATCAGGCGGTTGAGCGCGGCGATGGTGGTGACCGAGAGCCCGGCGAGGTAGGCCTTGTCGTAGGTGCCGTCGGGCTTTTTGTAGCCGGCGAAGCTGGGGGCGAGCAGGTTGCCGGCGGCCCCTGCCAGGTAGAGGTTGGTGGCGGGGTCGCGGCGGGTGTCGAGGAAGTTGGCGCAGCGCTCGAGGCGCGGGAGGTAGTGGTCCACGGC
>JACPDV010000703.1 GCA_016183835.1 Armatimonadota bacterium | reverse complement strand
GCCGGCGCGGCCGTTCCGCTGCGGTGAAGTGCCCGACACGCTGACGGCCAAGGCGCCCGAATCGAAGGGCTACGCCCTGGTCTACGACCTCGACCTGGCCAAACTGGGCGCCAACCCGGCCTACGACGTGGACCACCACACCCAGGTCGGCAAGTTCGACCGCGTGGCCTACTTCCTGGAGCTCCAGAAGCCGGGCGCCGAGGTGCAGTACGTCTACGTCAGCATGGACGCCTTCACCGACGACCTGACCCGGATCGGCATCCCGACCGTGCTCAGCAAGGCCAACTTCCAGCAGCCGGTGGCCAATGCGACGGTGGCCTCCAACGTCGCGGGGATCGTCGGCGGGACCGGCCTCGCGACCTGCAACATCGAGTTCTGGCCCAACAACTACGGTCCGGCGAACACCAGCGGCGTGGCCAACGCGAGCACAGCACTGTGGGACTTCGGCGACCAGTGCGTCGACCCGGTGGACGGCTATGGCTGCATGCAGGTGCACAACTTCGGCGCCAGGCAGACGCTCTTCGCCATCAACCAGTGGAAGGGCGGCGCCGGCGCGGACATCGGCATCGGCAATAGCTCCGGCACCGAGAACGACACGCGCGACTGGACCTTCGCCCGCAACGCCGGGCAGTACAGCCTGAAGCGGCTGCGAGTGCTGGTGCGCGAGGTGAAGTAGGCCATCTGACCCGTCCCCCTGCGCCAGCGGGGGGAGGACGGGAGGGGGGCCGGCAAGCGGCAACGTCACATGCTGGCGGCCAGCCACCTCCCCTTCCCTCCCCCGCAGCGCAGGGGAGGGCAACCGAGTCCAGGCGGCCCTCAGCCCACCATCGCCAGGACCTCCTCCGGCGTCGCCGTCGCCACGCCCACCTTGCGCACCACCACCGCCGCCGCCAGCATCGCCAGCTCCGCGGCCTCGTGCGGAGTGGACCCGGCGCAGAGCGCCAGGTGCGCCGCTGCGATGGTCGTGTCGCCCGCGCCCGCCGGATCGAACACCTCCACCGCCACCGCAGGCACGTGCGTCACCGTCCCGCCCTTCTCCCGCAACACCGCGCCCTGCGCGCCGAGCGTCACCAGCACCGCCTCGCAGTCCAGCCGCGTCTGGATCTCGGTCGCCGCCTTGGCCGCCCGCTCGGAATCGTCGGCGGGATGCCCGGCGATGGCCTCCGCCTCCAGCCGGTTGACCGTCAGCAGCCCCACGCCACGGTAGGCCGCTGCGTGACGCGGCTTGGCGTTCACCGCCACCCGCAGCTCGTGCCGCCGCGCCGCGCGGAGCAGGCCCGGGATGCTCAGGGGCGTCAGGACCCCTTTGTCGTAGTCGCTCAGCAGCAGCCCCTGCCGCCCCGGCAGCGCCGCCTCCACCGCCTGGTCGAACTGGTTGGCCAGCGCCGCGGACAGCGGGGCGCGCTCCTCGCGGTCGATGCGGAGCACCTGCTGCCGCCCGGCCACCACGCGGGTCTTGACCGTGGTCGGGCGGTGTGGGTCGGCGAGCAAGACCACCGGGTCGACCCGCAGCTCGCGCAGCCGGGCGCGGAGCAGCTCGGCCGCCGCGTCCTGCCCGACCACCGCGCACAGCCCCACGCTCGCCTTGAGCGCCTGGATGCAGTGGACCACGTTGGCGGCGCCGCCCGGCACCTGCGTCTCGCGCTCGCATCGCACCACGAGCACCGGCGCCTCGGGCGACACACGCTCGGCACGGCCCCACACGTACTCGTCGACCATGGCGTCGCCCACCACCAGGGTGCGCACCCGGGCAATCGCGGCCAACAGCTCTCGCAGGCGTTCGGTGGTCATCGACAGAGGCTCAATGCTTCAAGAGGACTTGCGGATCGAGCGAGCCGGTGATGGTGATGCCGCCCTGCTCGACGCGGCAGCTCTGCAGGGTCAGGCCGGGCAGCAGCTTCGACGCGTCGTAGCGGAATCCCATCAGGCCGAGTCCCTGCCGCTCCAGGCTGCCCAACTCGCGCTTGCCACTGCCCATGTCAGCCGTCACCCTCTGCAGATCGAGCGCCAACGTGGCCGGCGGCACCACCTGCGGCGTGGCCTCCCCTTCGAACTTCGCCGACAGGGACGCGCCGCCGAAGAGCGGCCCCACGTCCAGGCTGGCGGTGCCGGCCATCTTCAGCTTGCCCTCCTCGATGTTCACGGTCAGCCCCTGCAGCGCACCAGCGCTGGTCTCCTTCTGCACGAACTCGGTGACCTCTTTGGCCCCCAGGAACACCTCCACGTCCGCCGCGGCGCAACGCTTGACGCTACGCGACCCCACGCTCACGGCCAGGCCGCGCACGTCCACCGTGAGACGGGCCAGGGTCGGCGCATCCTTGGGGTGCACACCGTGCCCCTCCACCCGGCCATCGACCCCCATGCCCAGCAGGAGCTGCAACGGCGTGAGGAACCCGGTCCGGATGGTCCACCGGTCGGCCGGCACTTCCTTGGCCAGCGCCTCGGCGCCCCAGGTCTTGAGCAGGTGGTTGCCGACGAACAGCAGCACGACCAGCAGCAGCACCACCACGGCCACGCCGATGCCGAGCCACCGGGCCAGGCGTGACGGCGGTCTGGCCGTGCGAGCCGGCTGCATCTTCGCCATGGCGGCCACCCTCCTGGCCTCTCCCCCTTGCGCCGGAGTGTAGAAGGTGGGCGGACCGCTGTCAACGGCGCGCCGCGCCGCCCCACGTTGAGCCACCCCTTGACAAGGAGGGGGCAGGGGAGGTCCAGTCGGGTCGACTGCGCTCCAGACGCACCGGACCTGACCCCATCCCTCTCCGTGGCAAGGAGAGCGGGCCGGAGCCGCGATGCGCGGTCGTGGGTCAGTCTGGACGTCATTGAATCGCAAGATCCGTTGCCACGACGCGTCGCCGTAGGCCATGATGCTAGCGAGCGTCGCACCGACCGCGAAGGCGAGGGTGCTTGGCACCGCACGCCGTCGCATGGTAAGATCCCGGCCAGACGGAGTTGGGAGAGCACGCTGAACATCTACGGCGGCAGAGATCCTCGGGCCATCCCGACCTATACCTTTGCCGAGGCGGCGCACTATCTCCGCGCGCCCGATTCGACGCTGCGATCCTGGGCGCGGGGACAGCAGTGTCGGACCAAGACCGGGACGCATCCGTTCGAGCCAGTCATCGACTTCGACGACCCGGACGGCAAGCTGCTCAGTTTCACCAACCTCGTGGAGCTGCACGTCCTGATCCAGATGCGCCGGGTCCATGGTCTCCAGTTGCCGAAGGTTCGCCACGCCATCCGCTGGGTGGGCGAGCAGCTCAGGCTGGATCACCCGTTGGCCCGGCAGCAGTTCCAGACGGACGGTGTCGACCTGCTCGTCGAGCACTATGGCACGCTGGTCGCGGCGTCTGCCCACGGGCAGCTGGTCATGCGGGAGATTGTCGTCGACGCGCTGCGGCGCATCGAGCGGGACGCTGCGGGCCTGGCGGTCAGGCTCTTTCCGTACACCCGCCAAGGCGGCGTGGAATCGCCGCGCCTCGTGGTCCTGGACCCGCGGATCGCCTTCGGCCGGCCCGTCCTGGTGGGCACCGGAATACCGACCGTGATCGTGGCTGAGCGCTTCAAGGCGGGTGAGGAGGTGGCGTCCCTGGCGCGGGACTACGAGCGCGCTGTTGCAGAGATCGAAGAGGCCATCCGCTGCGAGCTACCGGTGGCTGCGTGAGCCGAGGTCTTGTGCGTCTACTTCGTGGACCGGTCGCTGGGCAGGCATGTGGTCGCGGACGCTCTCCGCGGGGCAGGTGCGCGAGTTGAGGTCCACGATGACCATTTCAGGCAGGACTGTCCCGACCAGGAATGGCTCGCTGAGGTCGGTCGCCGGGGCTGGGTGGTTCTCACGAAGGACCACCGGATCGCCTATCGCACTCTGGAGCGCTTGGCGGTGGCCGAGTCGAACGTACGGATGCTCGTGCTGGTCGGCGGTGACCTGTCCGGCGAGCAGATGGCGGCGGCCTTCGTTAGGGCCCTGCAACGGATGCAGCGCTTCGCCCGTGAGCACGACCCACCGTTCATCGCCAAGGTGTACCGTGATGGCGCGTTGAAGGACTGGAAGTCAGGCGCCGAGTTGCTTCGCTAGTTGAGCTGGTGTCCAGTCCACGGGCAGGCATGACAGAGGCCGCCGCCGCTGCGACGGTTGCTCATCCGACATACCGGCAGACCATCGAATCTCCCATCCTGTGCGCAATTCACTCACTCTTCGGGCCGGTCAGACTGACCACTACCCGACGCGCGCATGGCTTGCATCCCGGCTACAATGCAGTACAATACGGTCGTCCGGAGAGCGAACGTGTGGAAGTGGCGCTGAGCAGTCCTTAAGCTTCACCCCCGAAGCCTCTCGCCGAGCCGTCGTCCGGCTCCTGCCGCCACCACGTGTCGCCATGTCATCCAACCCTACCACCAATCCACGTGAGCGCGCCGTTCTGGTGCGTGTCCAGGCGCAGCTCGACGGCGCCGACCTCGACCTCCGCCTCGAAGAGCTGACGCTCCTGGCCGACACCGCCGGCTGCGATGCCGTCGCCAGCGTGACGCAGAACCGCGAGCGGCCCGACCCCAAAACCTACGTGGGCAAGGGCAAGCTCGACGAGGTCAAGGCCGCCATCGAGGAGCACGAGGCCGAGCTGGTGATCTTCGACCACGACCTCAAGCCCTCGCAACAGCGCAACCTCGAGCAGGCGCTCGGCCGCACGGTGATCGACCGCACGCAGCTTATCCTCGACATCTTCGCCCGTCGCGCCCGCACCCGCCTGGCCTGCTGGGAGGTCGAGCTGGCACAGCTCCAGTATGAGCTGCCGCGCTTCCGCCGGATGTGGACCCACCTCAGCCGGATCGAGGGCGGCGTCGGCTTCCGCGGGCCGGGCGAGACGCAGCTCGAGGTGGACCGCCGCCGGGCCCGCGAGCGGATCCACATGCTGCAGCAGCGCCTCCGCGACGCCGAGCGGCAGAAGGAGATCGCCAGCCAGGGCCGCGAAGGGGCCTTCACCGTCGCTCTGGTGGGCTACACCAACGTCGGCAAGTCGACCCTCCTGAACGCGCTCACCGGCGCCGATGCGTTCGTCGAGGACCGGCTCTTCGCCACGCTCGACGCCACCACCCGGCGGATGGCGGTGGATGGGCAGGAGATCCTCCTCACCGACACCGTGGGCTTCATCCGCGACCTGCCGCACACCCTCGTCGCCAGCTTCCACGCCACGCTCTCGGAGGTGCTCCTCGCGGATCTGCTGCTCCACGTGGCCGATCTCAGCAGCCCCGAGCTGGGTGACCAGATCGCCTCGGTGCGCAGCGTGCTGACCGAGATCGGCGCCGCCGAGCAGCCGGTTCTGATGGTCTACAACAAGGTCGACCGGATGGACCCGGAGACCGATGTGGCGGCGATGGTGCAGCGGTTCGAGGCCGACGGCGTGGTGGTCTCGGCGCACACCGGGCAGGGGCTTGAGGCGCTCCGCGGCCGGCTGCTGAGCGGGGCGCGCGAGCGGCACCGGCGGGTGGTGCTCTCAATCCCGTTCGAGGACGGGAAGGCCGCGGCCTACCTGGAAGCGCACGCCAAGGTGCTCGAGCGGTCGTTCGACGAGCGCGGGGTGCGGGTCACGGCGCTGTTGGCGCCGGCCGACCTGGGGCGGCTGCGGGAGTACGTGGTGGCGGGCGGCTAACCGCGCAGCGGATAGAGCACCAGCCCGGTGAGGAGCTTGGGGTAGAAGTAGGTGCTCTTGTGCGGCATCAGTTCGCCGCCGCCTGCCACCTCCAGCATCACTTCGAGCGGCGTGGCGCGGAGCAGGAACGCCGCCGGCGCGCCCGCCTGCACCGCCGCCACCGCCTCCGCCGCGGTGTGCACGTAAGCCAGCTCGCCGACACCCGACAGCGGCTCCACATCGGTGGGCAGCAGGACCTCGTGGAGCACGGAGACGTTGAGCTCTCTGAGCACCTGCGAGGCCTCGGGCATGGACGCGGACATCACCTCCGCGCCACGGGGCGCCAGCAGGCCCACGCCCTCGGCCGTGAGCACCGCCACGGTGTCGAGCGGCGCCTCCTCGAGCAGCGCGTCGAGCCCGTCGCCATCGAGGTGGTTGGACGCCGGCTCGAACCAGTTGAACCGGTCGGCGGTGCGCTCATGGAGCGCCGCCAGGTCGAGTCGCCCGGCGCCCTGGAGGATGCGGTGGGTGGGATGCACCTTCAGCCCCGGATCGGCTGAGCCCACCAGCGCGATGCTGACGTAGTGGGCCGGGTGGTCGGGATCGAGCGGGTCCTGCGCGGCGAGCCAGTCGCGGTAGCGCAGCGCGGTCTCGTAGCGATGGTGCCCGTCGGCGATGTACACCGGGCGGTCAGCGAGCGGCCGGCAGACGGCCTCGATCACGTCGGGCGCGGCCTCGATCCAGACCCGGTTGCGACTGCCGTCCACGCCGGCCGCCTCCATGTCGGGGGCGCGGGCGAAGGTCTCATTGAGCGGGGCGAGCACGGCGCCGGTGGGGTCGGGGTAGATGCCCAGCGCCTGGCTGAGCTGGCAGCGGGTCTCCACCATCAGCCGGAAGCGGTCCTCTTTGGGTGCGCTGAAGGTGCGCTCATGGGGGAGGAAGGCGCGCTCGCCCCACGGCGCGAGCCGCCCGCGGGCGATCACCGTGCGGCGGCGGTAGAGCTGCCCGCCCCAGGAGTACTGCTGTTCGTAGGCGTAGACGGCGGGGCTCACGTCGCGGTGGAGGATGTCCCGGTCGCGCCACATGCCGAGCAGGTGGGCGGCGCAGCGGTAGCGGTTGTCGGGCCCGTTGAGGTCGGTGGTGGCCGGGTTGAGGTCGAGGTGGACGATGTTGTAGGGCTCTTCGAGCAGCCGCGCCTGAAGCTCCGAGTCGATCACGTCGTAGGGCGGGGCGGTCACCGCGCTGAGGTCGGCCACATGGGTAGCATCATAGCGCAGGGCGCGGAATGGCTCGATGATGGGCATGGGCGGGAGTGTATCACCCGACCCGAGGGTGGTCAAACGGGGCGGAGCCGCGCAGCCTCACCCCGCCCGCAGCGCCTCGTACATCGCCATCGCGTTCTCCACCGGCGTCCCCGGCACGACCGAGTTCGACGAGCCCAGGATCCACCCGCCACTCCCCCGGCACTCCTCCATCCGCCGCAAGACGAACTCGCGCACCTGCTCCGCCGTGCCGCGATGCAACAGGCTGCCACAGGGCACGTCGCCCCAGAACGTGATCCGCTCGCCGTAGCGCGCCTGCAACTCGGGGATGCGCATCCCGGCGTCGTGGTCGATCTCGCCGAAGCCGTCGATCCGCGAATGGACGAAGAAGTCGTCCGCCACCGGCCACAGGTTGCCGTCGGTGCGGTAGACGTAGCGCATCCCCAGCGCGTGGAGCTTGTCCATCCAGCGCTGCAGGGGCGGCAGGACCACCTCGTGGAACACCCGCGGGCCGAAGAACGGGCCGTGGTTGTCGGCCATGTCGCCGCCGCCCCAGACCACCGTGAAGCCACGCGCCGCCCAGGCCTCGGCGGCGAGGCAGTTGTGCTCGGCCATCACCTCCAGGTAACGCCGCACCAGGTCGGGACGCAGCGCGCAGGCCACCAGCCAGAGCGGCTCGTAGGGGATCGCCAGTCCCATGCCACAGGGGATCATGAACTCTGCGCCCACGTCGCGCTGGAGGCGGAGCTGCCAATCCTCCTCGTTGAGCCGGGGCACCGTGGCAGTCTCGAGCCCGCGCTCCAGCGAGTCGATCCAGGGCTCCAGGTCGTCGGGGTTGTCCGACGGCGGGGTGCGGCGGTGCGAGGAGCGTCTGTAGAACGTCTTGGCCACGGGGTGATAGGCGTAGATGTCGTGGTCGCCCTCGGGGTCGCCGTAGACGAAGGTGTACTCGTCGAGCTGTGCGGCGGGCCGGGTGGGGAAGCGCCACGGCGGGCAGAGCATGTCCCACTCGAGCGCGCGGGCAAGGGCGATGGTGTCGTCGTAAAGCTTGGCGACGAACGCGTCGTGGGCCTCGTCGCCGCGCATCCAGGCGGCGGCCTCCTCGTAGTGGAGCATGGTGCAGCCGGTGCAGGCCGGTCGGCCGAGGAGGGCGGAGGCGACGTCGCTGGCGAAGGCCTGCTCGAACCACGGCACGCGGTCTGGCTCGCGGTGGTCGAAGGCGGCGGCGACGCGTTCCGGACCGGTCATGGGCTGGGCTCCGGGGGCTGAGTGTAGCACAAGGAGTGGGCTCCCCGCCGCCGAAGCGAGCGGTCGAGGGTCGTCCGCATGAAGAAGCTCCTCGTGCCCCTGGCACTCCTCGCCGTGGTGATGGTGGCCACCAGCGTGGTGAAGAACCGCGGCAACGCGGCCGCCGGGCCGGCCGGGTCCGCGGCCGGCCCGGCGCATCGCGACCAGCTCTACGTCGAGGTCTCCGCGCTGGGCAATCTCGACTACTTCTACGACCACAAGCTCGGCATGAAGCTGGCCGGCGAGCACTTCGGGGTGGCCACCGAGTACGTCGGCCCGGCCGCGTTCGACATGACCGCCATGGTCACCGCGCTGGAGCAAGCGCTGGCCAAGCCGAACCTGAAGGGGCTGGTGGTGGTCGGGTTCGAGGACACCCTGATCCCCGCCATCGACAAGGCCGTGGCGCAGGGCGTCCCCGTGGTCACCGTGGACGCCGACTTGCCGCAGAGCAAGCGCATCGCCTTCGTCGGCACGGGCAACCACCAGGCCGGGCTGGCCGGCGGGCGGAAGCTGGCGGAGCTGCTCGGCGGGCGCGGCAAGGTGGCCCTGATGACGAAGCCGGGGCAATCCAACCTCGAGGAGCGGGTCCAGGGCTACCGTGACGCATTGGCCGACTCGCCCGGGATCACGGTGGTGCAGGTGGCGGACACGCGCTCGGACCAGAACGTGGCCGCCCAGGCCGCTTCCGCGCTGATGGAGAAATACCCCGACCTGGCCGGGATCGGCTGTGTCGAGGCCGCCGGCGGGCAGGGCGCGGCTACCGCCGTGCGCGAGGCGGGCCGGGCGGGCCAGGTCAGGATCGTCGCGATGGACCGCGGCAACGAGATCCTCAAGCTGATCGACGAAGGGGTGGTCGATGCCTCGGTGGCGCAGCAGACCGCACTGATGCCCTACTACGCCGTGCAGATCCTCTACAACCTGGCCAACCGCGACGTGGCCATCACCACCGACAACGCCAAGGCGGGCGTGGCCGGGGTGCCGACGCTGGTGGACACCGGCGTGATCATCGTCGACCGGTCGAACTACCAGTTCTACCTGCGGCAGTAGCGGAGCGGCGCGATGTCGGATTGGCCGGCGCTCGAGGTCCGGGGGATCACCAAGTCGTTTCCCGGCGTCGTGGCGCTCGACCGGGTGAGCTTCGACCTCCGCTACGGCGAGCTGCACGCCCTGTGCGGCGAGAACGGCGCGGGGAAGAGCACGTTGATCCACCTCCTGGCCGGGGTCTACCCGCCGGACTCGGGCGAGATCCTGCTCGACGGCCGGACCGTGATCCTCCCCAACCCGCACGCTGCGGCGGTGGCCGGGATCGGCGTGGTGTTCCAGGAGCGCAGCCTGGCGCCCAACCTGTCCGTGGCCGAGAACGTCTTCGCCAACCGGCAGCCCGTGCGGAGAGGTGGGCGGATCGACCAGCCCGAGCTGCACCGCCGCACCGCGGAGCTGCTGGCGCGCTTCGGGCTCGAAGTGGACCCCCGCTTACCCGTGGCGTCGCTCACCGCGGCGCGGCAGCAGATGGTGGAGATCCTCAAGGCCGTGTCGCTCGGCTCGCGGGTGCTGATCCTCGACGAGCCCACCTCGTCGCTGGCCACCGCAGAGGTGGAGCACCTGTTCGCCAACCTGCGCGCGCTGCGGGCGGACGGCCTGTCGATGATCTACGTCTCACACCACCTGCGCGAGGTGTTCGAGCTGAGCGATCGCATCACCGTCCTGCGCGACGGCCGGCACCAGCTCACCGCGCCCACCGGCGAGCTGACCGAGGACGACCTCGTGCGCAGCATGGTCGGACGCGCGGTGACCGACCTCTACGGCAAGCCCGCCGCGCCGCCGGGCGAGGTGGTGCTGGCGGTGGAAGATGCCGCGCGCCCGCCCGACTTCGCCGGGGTGAGCTTCACGCTGCGGCACGGCGAGATCCTCGGGCTGGCCGGGCTGGCCGGCGCCGGGCGCACCGAGCTGGCGCGCGGGCTGATCGGCGCCGAGCCGCTGACCGCGGGCCGCATCCTGCTCCACGGCCGGCCGATCGCCGTGCGCTCACCGCGCCAGGCCATCGCCCACAAGCTGGCCTACCTCACCGAGGACCGCAAGCTGCAGGGGCTGTTCCTCGACCAGCCGCTGCGCGACAACCTGGTGGCGGCGGCCCTCGGGCGGTTCTCCAAAGCGGGGCTGTTGGATCAGCCGGCGATCACGGCGTATGCCGAGAACAGCCGGGCGGAGCTGGGGATCGTCACGCCGAGCGTGGCGCAGCGGGTGGTGAACCTGTCCGGCGGCAACCAGCAGAAGGTGCTCCTCGGGCTGTGGCTGGCGACGGAGCCCGAAGTGCTGATCGCCGACGAGCCGACCCGCGGCGTGGACGTGGGGGCGCGGAGCGAGATCTACCGACAGCTTCGGGCCCTGGCCGGGCGTGGCGTGGCGATCCTCTTGATCAGCTCGGACCCGCCCGAAGTGCTGGGGCTGAGCGATCGCGTGCTGGTGATGCGGGCGGGCCGGCTGGTGGCCGAGATCCCCGGCGCCGAGGCCACCGAGGAGCGGGTCGTGGCGGCGGCGGCCGGCATGGGAGAGCGAGTGTGAAGCGATCCTTAAGGGAGCAGATCGAGCGGCTCACCGACCGGCGCGAGTTCATGCTGGTCTACCTGATCGTGCTCGGCGGGATCGCGCTGAGCTTCGCCAAGCCCGAGTTCCTCAGCCGCGAGACGTTCTCGGCGGTGCTGCTCTCCGTGGCGGACCAGTCCATCATCGCGGTCGGGATGACGATCCTGCTGGTGGCGGGCGCGTTCGACCTGTCGGTGGGCTCGACGCTGGCGCTGACGGGGCTGGTCGCGGCAGTGTTCGCCGGCAAGGGCTACCCGGCCGGGGTGGCGGTGCTGATGGCCCTCGGCACCGGCACGCTGATCGGCGTGACCAACGGGCTGATCATCACGGAGCTGGGGATCAACCCCTTCATCACCACGCTGGGCACGATGAGCCTCTTGCGCGGGCTGGTGCTGGTGATCTCCGGCGGGCAGAACGTGTCGGGCCTGCCGGAGTCGTTCACGGTGCTGGGTCAGGGGCGGCTGCTCGGGGTCCAGGCGCCGATCTGGGTAGCGCTGGCGGTGGTGGGGCTGGGGCACTGGCTGCTGAGCCAAACGCGGTTCTTCCGGCAGAGCTACTACATCGGCGGGAACGAGAAGGCAGCGGTGTTGTCGGGCATCGACGTGAAGCGGATGACGGTGTTCCACTTCGCCCTGGTGGGGTTCCTGGCTGCGCTGGCGGGGGTGGTGGTGACGGCGCGCCACGGCACGGCGTCGACGACGGCGGGCCAGGGGTTGGAGCTGAAGGTGATCGCGGCGGTGATTCTCGGCGGCGCCAGCCTGAAGGGTGGCGAAGGGACGGTCTTCGGGGCGTTCCTGGGGACGCTGATGATGGCGGTGATCATCAGCTCGATCAACCTGCTGGGGGTGGACCTGAACTGGGTCGACTGCGTGCTGGGCGCGGCGCTCTTGCTGGCGGTGGCGGCGGATATGCTGAGCCGGGGGGAGCTGCGGTAACGAGGACGGCGAGAGGTGCGCGTGCGCTGCGGGCTATCCGGATCGCCTACCGGAACCGCTCGTCATATGCTCTTGATAGCCTGACGAGTACGGCTGAGTACTCATCGAGCGTGTTACGGAGGTCGACCCACTCGAACGGGTACGGCGGCGAGTTGGTGGCCCTGAAGGGCAGCATGATGAAGTGATCAAACGCAGGCGCCGCCAGCTCTCGCAGGCGTTGCATGGCCTGGGGAGCTTCCTGTGCCGGGTGCCGGAAGCCTGCCGAGCCATCCGTTGGGACGGGTCGCTCGCCTTCGTAGCTGGTGTAGCTGTGGGCGTGGTTCACGCCTACCAGAGCCACGCAGAGTGGGCTGCCACCGGCAGACTTGAACTGCACGACTTGGCGTTCAAGGTCGCCGATCACTCTGTCGATCTGCTTCATCATGGCTTTGGCGAGGATCTTGACCTCCGCACCGATCTCGATGGTGGCGACCGGTCCGCGCCAGACCCGAAAGCCCTCGCGTTCGGCGGCGGCTGCCCCGGGAACCAACTCGCCGAACGCACCGTCGCCCCGGCGAGCTCGTTGGCCGACCACTCGCTGGTCGAGGTTCAGGACGTTGCGTCGCTCGGCGACCCGCTGGCACAGCGCCGCTGAGCGGGCCAGCGAGCACAGATCCTCGAAGAGGTGAGCGGCGACGAAGTTGCCAACAGTCTGGTCGCGGTGCCTGTACTTCCGTCCCGCGAAGGCGGCCTCGAAAGCCTGGAGTAGCCGGGCGTGGCCGGGGTACGCGTCGGGCATCCGCCTTTCTCCAGTGGTCTGTCCTACCGTACGAGTCCGCGCTGGACGGCCGGTCTCGAGGGCGGTACACTCTGGCCATGATGACCGAGATCCGGGTCGCAGGCATTCCAATGCAGGCAGCTATCCCTCAGGCGGCCCTGGACTTGGTGAATGGCGACCTGCAGAAGGCCATGCCGGCCATCGCCAAGAACTTGGCGTTGACGAACCTGATCGAGGACCGCGTTCGGGACGTGGCTAGCGTGCACAACCTGGTGCTCGGCGATGCGCGAGAACTGGCCGCCGTGCCGGACGAGAGCGTGCACCTCGGGGTCACATCCCCTCCGTACTGGACTCTCAAGGAGTACGCCGACGATGCAGGGCAACTCGGCCATGTGCAGGACTATGACCAGTTCCTGGACGAGCTGGACAAGGTCTGGCGGCATCTGCTCCGGGTCCTTGTCCCGGGCGGACGGCTGGTGATAGTCGTCGGCGACGTCTGCCTGCCAAGGCGGCGCTTCGGTCGCCACGTGGTCTTTCCGCTCCACGCCAGCATACAGGAGCGGTGCCGTCATCTGGGCTATGACAACCTGGCGCCTATCATCTGGCACAAGATTGCCAACGCCCAACTCGAGGTAGAGGGTGCTGGGGGGTTCCTGGGGAAACCCTACGAGCCCAACGCGGTGGTGAAGAACGACATTGAGTACATTCTCTTCCAGCGCAAACCGGGTGGTTACCGCAGCCCATCGCTGACCGAGAAAGTCCTGTCGGTGATCCCGGAGGCCAGACACCGCGAGTGGTTCCAGCAGATTTGGACGCTGCGTGGTGCATCGACTCGCATGCACCCAGCGCCGTACCCGGAGACCCTGGCGGAGCGACTGGTGCGGATGTTCTCGTTCGTGGGCGACACGGTTCTCGACCCGTTCATGGGCACCGGCACCACCAACGTGGCCGCCGCTCGGTGGGGACGGAACAGCCTCGGCGTCGAGGTGATCCCGCGCTACTACGAGGCCGCAGTGGCGAGGATGGACGCGTTCGCCGCTAGACTGCCGTTCGTTGCTGTCGGAACGGGTGGCTCGTAGCGACCGCCGGCCGCCGCCGCAATT